>DATFMH010000232.1:0-15499 GCA_035267045.1 Balneolales bacterium | reverse complement strand
TGCTTTTCCCCGCCCTTTGTCAAGCTTTAAATGAACTTTTTTCGCCCCTTCTTTACTTGACCTCGAACCCTCTTCCAAGAGCCCGTTTTTTCGAACGGACTCCTAATATAATACCTCCTCCATTACCTTGTCAATCCTTTTGTGAGCTTTATTTTTTGACCAATTACCGGGGGTCCGGTATAGCTCTCTAAATACCTGATACTTACCCTGTTTCTTACTTAAGGTTTAATTTTTTCAATTTACTTTGAAGGGTGGTTGGTTTGAGCTCAAGTAAGGCTGCCGCCCCGTCTTCTCCATATATTTTACCCTCTGTAAATTCGAGGACCTTCTTTAAATATTTTCGATTCATTTCATCATATGGAATGATCTCTTTCACTTCAGAGCTCAAAATATTTTCGTTTACAGATTTTTTACTATTTAATTTCGTTCTGAATGTATTTTTAGACGAGGCCAGCAAGGATTCTTTCAGGACATGAAATAGTTCTGGTAAATTACCCGGCCAATCATGACTTGCTAATTTCTCCAATTCTTTATCAGGTATATTGAACTTGTCTAATTTTAGAAGCCGTACCGCCTGCTCAATCCATTTTTTTGAAATAAGTGGAATATCTGATGTCCTGTTTCGCAATGCCGGGATCAGCAAAGGATAAAAATTTAATTCATAATAAAGAGTAGCATCAAATTTATCTGTGTTTATCACATCCTCAAGTGCATATTTTGTGATACCGATTATACGTGTTGTCCATCCTTTCTGCTGCCTCATTTGCAGGTTATCATGTAACAAGGATTGACACTCGCTTGATAAATATGATAATTCAGATAAAATTAAAATAACATCATGGTCATCATCCAGGATACCTGAATATTGTTGCACGCTGCCGCCCGATCTATCCTTTTCCCCTCCAAAAAGTAATCGTTGTTGTTCCGTGGCCGATAATCCATTTAATTCCACTTTGTGAATTGAGCTCTTTTCGCTGCTTAATTCATGAGCAAGTCTCATGGCAATGGTATGACGGCCGGTCCCTTCCTCACCCCGAATCAAAACATTGGTCTCTTCATATTTGATTTGACCAATTTTATCCATTATAGCTTGCATGATGGGTGATTCCGCCACGAAAAAATCCATCTCGGAATAATGTCCATTTGAAATCGATCCGGTCCTTAATGGAGAAACGGCATCTTCCACCGGCACGAGCGTCGTCACAATTAGATTGGTACGTGCCGATTTTGTTTGAAAGATGCTGAATTCAAAATAAAAAGGGAGGTCACGGTCATTCCTTGCCCTCAAATAACATATTTCCTTCTCACCTTCACCGGCCTGATGACTCAATTCAGCTATCTTATTTATAAGCTGATCCAATTGCTGATTTATAATGCCTTCCGTTTCTGAAGCCAACACAAACTCCTGCGGCTTGTATCCGACAATATCTCTCAGCTCATTATTTGCAAAAATCAAATGTGCTTTTTCCTCTTCATCAATTCTGAAGACCAACACAATGCCAGGTAAATGATCTAATATTTCCCGCCAAAAGGCGTTATTCGTAACAGTTTTCATTCCTCAATATTCAACGAAATCTCGTTTAAATTAACCCACAGCAACGATATTAAATTGGTCATTTCAATGCAAATTATTAATTGCTTCCCTGAAAACTACAACACTTTTATATTCAATTATATTATTGTTTTATATAGACATAAAACACACACCAATGTTTTAATAAAATTATTATTCACGAACATTTTTATATGTTTCATTTGTAATTAACGTGAGGTTTGTATAAGAATCGCAGAGTTGTAATAATTACATTGAGAATACGACCTGTGAAAATATAACATTTACATGATGACGGACGACTGACCATCGACGACACACCCCCACCCTGTTTTGATGCATAAAGTATGATTCCGATACCGAACTCACGTTGATTATACGGTTTTTCAGAATAAATAATGGTTACTTAATATCAGAGCATTTCTCTGTGGTCGGTTGTCGGTGGTCATAGAATAATCTAATGTAACAGCTACTTTTATTAAGTAGATAGATTATAAGCTTAAACGAACCTCACGCTATTTACATAACCATTAATTTCATTTTGGAACTAAAATCATAATGAATTGTATTGGTGTTCGTTTCCTTTATTATAACCTTAAGACTTACTGAACGTTCAATAAATATCAATGGTTTTATTATACCCACAGGAAACCTGAGAAGACATATTCTATAACAATGAATTTAGAAGAGTTTGAAAAAAAGGTGATCATATCCAGGGCAGCAGCTGGTCTATTCATCAGGAAGAATGAAAAATTCACCATAAAAAATATTGCTAAAGAAGCCGGTGTTAAAATTGTTGAAGTATATCAATTATATGATGACAAAGATGAAATACTAATTTTTTTCTATGATTCCGTTGTCCCGTTATATAAGATGATGATCTCTGAAATTGACGATTTTGATTCCTTCACAGCAGGTGAAAAATTATCCAATTTCACTTTTACCCTCTTTGATTTATTGAATGAGCAGCGAGACTTTGTCGATCATACCTATTCCAGATATGTTCTTGTAGGTTATCGAAAATCCACTCTGAAAAAAGATGTAACGAAACTCTTTAAAGAATTCATTAATAGAGATGAGCGGATATCCACTTTGAATCGCAATTTGTTTGATGGATGGTTTTATGGTATGATTGCCGGTAAATACCTTGCCCTGATCTTATTATGGCTTAGAGACGAGAGTGATTCACAGGAAAAAACGATGGCTCTTGTGGACAAACTGTCATCCTTTCTGGATGAGCTGCTATACAGCAATGTACTCGATAAAGGTTTCGATTTAGTCCAATATCTCTATACCAATGACTTCTTCAAGTTCGATATCCCTTATTTAAGTAAGATCCTGAATAATTTATCAAAGGAAGAAAGTAATAATGAGTGATTTCCCCTCCTCAAAATTCGAACGTGGAAAAATATTTGCAAAAACCGGATTAAAGGTCGGCTCTAATTATGCTAAGTATCATCTGCAGAAAGTGATGGACAAAAAAGATTCTGAAGATAAAAAAAAGGATCTCCAAAGCCGGAATGCCAATGATATGTATAAGGAGTTCGCCAAACTTCGTGGTACCGCTTTAAAAATTGCACAGTCTTTAAGTATGGATACCAGCGGTTTATTATCGGATGAATTCATTGAGGTCATGTCCCAATCGCAATACCGGGTGCCACCTATTAATAAAGCGTTGATTCGTACCATTATCAAAAACGAACTTGGTGATTATCCGGAAAATCTTTTTAAATCATTTAATACCGATGCCCTTGCTGCCGCATCTATTGGACAGGTGCACGAAGCCATCTTAAAAGATGGACGAAAAGTGGCTATTAAGATACAATATCCCAATATCCGGGATACTATTCAGTCTGATTTAACCATGGCAAAAGTCCTATTCAAACGAATGATAAAAGGCCGGAATATTGATCAATATTTTCAAGAAGTTAAAGATCGCCTGACAGAAGAAACCGATTATGTTCACGAAGGAAAGCAAATAGAGTTTTTTGCCGAAAAATATACCAGCGATAAGTTTATAACTCCACGGTGGGTTCAGGAATTATCCACAGAAAAAGTATTAACGATGACTTATTTGGAGGGTGAACACCTGGATGCGTTTCTCGCGTCTGACCCTTCACAAGAGGATCGTAACCTTTACGGACAATTACTTTGGGATTTCTTCCACGAACAGATCAATGAAGCGCATACTATTCATGCCGATGCCCATCCGGGTAATTTTATGTTCACTCCCGACCGTCAACTTGGGATTCTTGATTTTGGTTGTGTTAAAACATTTCCCGCTGATTTTTTCTATGATTATATGTATTCCCTGCCTGCCCATATTGAAGGGGATTCAGATGAATTATTCCGGTTGTATAAGAAGCTCGATATGTTAAGCCTGACAAAAAAAGGACAGAAGAAAGAAAATGAATATTTTCAATTTTTCAAGGACTTCGGTAACGCCTTCATTCAACCTTATAGAAGTGAGCATTTTGATTTCAGCGATCAGAATTTCAAACGGCAGCTGAACTATTATGTCAAAAAAGCTACCACATTTGATGAACCCGTTGGATCGAAACATTTTGTTTATGCTTCCCGGGTACACATGGGGTTATATAATATGCTCATTCAATTAAAGGCAGTTGTTAACACTAAAAAGAGCCTGAAAATTGTGAACGCATTTCTTGAACGCAATAAACATAACTCGACAGTAATTAATAAGTAATAGAAAAAACCACCCTTCCCTGTTTATTTTGAACGTTTTGTTACCCCAACCCGTTATCATTATTGACAATAATTCTCTTGGACACTTACAGGTAGCGGCTTTCAGATTAGAACTGAAATAGTATCGTAATAAAAATAAAATTCGAACAATAAATATTTTATTATGTCAATGAATGTGACACAAAAATTGGTTGACAACCATCTGACTTCCGGAGAAATGGTTCCGGGAGAGGAAATCGCACTAAAAATAGATCAGACTCTTACCCAGGATGCGACCGGGACAATGGTCATGCTGGAATTGGAGGCCATGAATCTTGATAAAGCACAAACGGAATTATCTGCTCAATATGTCGATCACAATTTATTGCAGGCGGATTATAAGAATGCAGATGATCATCTGTTCCTGAAGTCAGCTTGTGAAAACTTCGGTATTTGGTATAGCCGGCCGGGCAATGGGGTAAGCCACCCTGTGCACATGCAGCGTTTCGGTATTCCCGGGAAAACGATGTTAGGTTCGGATAGCCATACTCCGGCAGCAGGATCATTGGGCATGCTTGCGATGGGTTCAGGTGGTATCGACGTGGCCATGGCTATCGCCGGTGAACCGGTTTATGTAAAAATGCCGAAAGTTTTAGGTGTCAAACTAACGGGTAAAATGCCGGATTGGGTAAGTGCCAAAGACGTCATTCTTGAAATGTTGCGCCGTTATGATGTGGATGGGTGTCGAGGTATGATTATCGAATATTACGGTCCCGGGCTTAAAGAATTAAGCGCCATGGATCGACACGTAATCGCCAATATGGGGACCGAAACAGGTGCAACAACCACTGTATTCCCATCGGATGATGAAGTTAAACGCTTTATGGAAGCAGAGGGAAGAGGAGATCAGTGGAAGGAACTAAAAGCGGATGAAGATGCTGAATATGATCTTCATGAAGAAATTAATTTATCTGAACTTGAACCCCTCATAGCCTGTCCAAGTAGTCCCGGCAATGTGGTTCCCGTAAGCGAAGTAGCAGGAAAACCGATTTACCAGGTTGTTATTGGATCATCAGCAAATCCCGGATTACGGGATTTTTGGATCTCAGCCGAAATGGTCAAGGGACGAAGTACACATGAAAGAGTATCATTCGACATCAACCCGACTTCTCGTCAATTAATAGAAAATTTAGCCGGTATGGGCAGTTTTATGGATCTGGTTCATGCCGGAGCGCGTTTCCATCAATCAGGATGTCTGGGCTGTATTGGAATGGGACAGGCGCCGGCTACCGATCAAATCAGTTTACGTACGATGCCCAGGAATTTCCCGGGACGTTCGGGTACTCCTGAAGACAAAGTATATTTGTGCAGTCCTGAAACAGCTACCGCTTCTGCGCTTACCGGCAAAATTACCGATCCTCGTGATATGGAGAAATTATATCACAAAAAATACCCTGAGTTTAAAGAGCCGAAAACAATTACGATTAATACGGATATGCTTGTAGCTCCGCCTGAAAACGGCAAGCGACATGAATTGCAAAAGGGACCGAATATCAAATCATTTCCTGAATTTGATCCCCTTGAAGATCACATTGAGATCCCCGTTTTACTTAAAGTCGGAGATAATATTTCTACAGATGAGATTATGCCCGCGGGTGCTACAGTTTTACCATATCGCAGCAATATTCCGGGTATAAGTCAATTTGTCTATTATCTGAAAGACGATTCTTTCTCTGAAAGAGCAAAAGAGACAAAAGAAAAATTCGGGGGACATATACTTGTTGGGGGTAAAAACTATGCACAGGGATCAAGCCGGGAACATGCTGCTATTGCACCCCGATATCTTGGACAAGCAGCAGTACTCGCCAAATCGTATGCCCGTATAGGCTGGCAAAACCTGGTAAACTTTGGAGTGCTGCCATTAGAGTTCGTCAACCCGGATGATTACGATGATATTGATCAATCTGATATGATTGAGATATCAGATTTGCGTGAAGCTCTCAGGAATGATTCTGGGATTGAGGTTGTCAACAAAACAAAAGGCCATACGTATAAGATGACCCACAGCCTCAGCGATCGTCAAAAAGACATAATACTGCATGGCGGAATCATTAACTGGTATAAGGAAGAACGGGCAACTGCCTGACAATTTGCGGCTAAGAGGTTAACGGCATGTTTGACATTTTTTCAATCACAGTCCAAACCAACGGAATATCACCAAAAATAATCCGACGGCAGCAATCATACGTGATATCTCGGTCATAATTACTTTTTCTTTTGTGCTCCGGCGAATAAGATATAGAGCCGGCCACATCAAAGCTATGGCGAAAATTTGTCCAACCTCTATACCCAGGTTAAAGCCAACGAGTGAATGAACAAAAGAGCTGGTAGACATTGAGCTGCTCAATAACTCTGTAAGATTGGCTGAAAAACCGGCTCCGTGAATCAACCCAAAACTTCCGGATACTATCCAGCGCCGGGGAAATGACTCACGCACAATATTCTCTATTCCAACATAGGATATAGAAGCGGCAATAAGGACTTCCGTTAATGTAGGATTTAAATTCAGAATACCAAGTGCAGATAAAACGAGGGTTGTGGAATGAGCCACAGTAAAAGCTGAAATGACCGTCAACATCTCCTTCCACGATTTGATAACAACAACCAATCCCAATAAAAAAAGGATATGATCATATCCATCCAATATATGATCGAATCCAAGGTGCAAAAATAATTCAAATTCCTGCATTATCCTCCTATTAACCCAGAAGTATTATTATCTACTCAATCCCACTTGTTCTTATGACGAGCATGAGGGAACTTGACGGAATAAATATAATAGGATTCTTGCTAATAGAAAGAGCATCTAAATAAAAAGCCCTGTCATTATGCATAACAACAGGACTTTTTATTTAATGTTTAAAATTGAAAGACAATACTATTTAAGTAGTGTCATACGTCCATTCTGGACCATAACTTTACCTGCGGCACGAGCCGTTAAACGATAGATGTACATTCCGGATGCCAAATTTGAAGCATTTAATTGAACCGTTTTTCCGACACCGGCTGCTATCTTACCTATGTCCATCGACATTACCTTTCGTCCCAGGACATCATATACAGATAGATTTACTTCGGCAGCCTGAGGCAAATCAAATTTAATCGTTGTTGTCGGGTTAAAGGGATTTGGATAATTTCCCTGTAATCTGAATTTTTGAGGGATAGTTGTGACTTGCTCATCTTCAATACCGGTATCAATAGCCGGGATAGCTGTTGAACCGTCAGCAAACACTACTAACAGTCGTAAATCCGCTCCATTTTGATTAGCCGACGGATCTACAAAACCCGATGCCAGTATAACAGCTGTTTTGCCAGCCATATTGGTCAGATCAACATCAAATGATTTAATAATAGATGTGTTATCATTTTTATCTGTCAGATTGATCACATATTGTATCGGATCAACACTTCCATAACTGGTTACATCAGAATATTTGAAATCGTTGACAAGCAATACACCACCGGTTACTGTAACATCGACTGTTGGTGCGTCTGTAACTCCATGTACTGCAAAGAATTCAAATTTATTTTGGTCAACGGCTTCCTGTCTGGCCGAATCTCTGACAATTATATTGAATGCCGTTGAAACTCCATCCGGATTAACAGCGAATTTTGTTGGATCAAGCACCCCACTGGCTGTCAATACATAGTTTTGTGCTTCGGTTAAATTATACTTGAACGATTTCAGGGTATCATTCACCGAAGTGCTGTTTCCGGGAGCCACACCGACGACCAGATCCCTGTTTGATGGTATTTCGAGATATTTGGTTGCTTTACGGAATTTCAGTTTATGAACTTTTCGAATTCCATTAATATAAATATCCACTGAATCGGCTGCGGGGTCGGCAGCATTATGGATTATTTGAGCAAATGCAGAAGCGTAAAGATCCGTATCCAGAACCGGTTGCAATTGATAACCGGCCGTATCGGAGGTTGTGCTTGATTGACTTAATACCCCTGCAAATACAATCATTGTGTCCGGTATACTGGCACCATCGATCGTACCGTCTGAAGCAGCGGGTGTTTGGAGTGTAACATTACCACTATTATTACTGTTATCCGAAATCATGTAGTTTGTGGCTGCCTGAAACGTTCCGGTTGTTTGAAATTTCTTTAAGCCCTGTACACGTATCAATTCACTTTCATAGGCTTCTCCATTCACAGAAATCTCATTTAGGGTAATTCTCTTTGGATCCGGCAACTTGTTATATCGGGAAAGTACGGTGTAAGTGTCGAGATCGCCCTGGTCTATAACTTTCAAAAAGTTCAGGTCCGAAGTTTTGCCCGTAATCGAAAGACTGTCACCCATCCAGACATTTCCATTTTGTACGGCATCATAAAAAGCGCCGGATGTTTGTCGGATAGTAATTCCACCTGTCGTATCCTGCATGCGTGTATACGCACCATAAGTCCTGGTAACAATACCTTTAATATTGACCTGTGCTCCACTGAAAGCAGAACGAGCCTGGGCAATTGTATAGTTTACGATACCTCTTGTAACCGTAAGTGACTGTCCGCTGCTAACGGTCGTTTTACTCCCATCCGATGTGATTAACCTGTGATATAAGGTTACAGTGCTTCCGACTGCCAGGTTCAATTGTTGTAAGATCTGATCAACGGTAGCAAAGTCGGCTTTAGCTGACGTTAAAGTATCCGTATTGATATTGACAAGTAAACTTGAGAAATCCGGCAAGGCAGACAATTGCCAGATATACACTACTTTATTGCCTTCAGGATCCGTGGATTTGCTAAACGTCGATGTTAATTCGGTTGTCCCATCTCCTTCAACGGTTGCTGAAAATCCATCTGGTGGAAATGTTACTGTCGCTCCACTGGGTGCCGTATCGGGGCTTCCCAAAATCTGACCGCGCAACTCGCCGTCGGGATTATTGGCTGTATGAATCTGCACATAAAAGTTGCCGCTCTGTAAATCGTTTTTTTGATCAGTAGTTAAAACAAAACGATTGTCAGCTCCGGCGTAAGAACCACTAAGGGAGTCGGTGCTTAATGTTGTTTTTAACGTAAAAACAACATTCCCATTTAAACCTGCAGACGCCATGTGGATATGGGACATCCGATAAGCTGAAGTCAGGGCGGAAAACGAACCGGATAGTGTTAAAGTATCACCTGATAACGTCAGTGTAACGGATCCTGTTCCATTACTGACTACCGGTTGAACTACATTTATCCCGCTCAAATCTGCTTCATAAGTAGTCTGAGCCGATGAATTAAATACCAATCCAAAAAGAATAAATGTTAAAAGAGGTGTTAAAAATAGTAGCTTTCTCTGCATAGACATGAAATCCTCCGGTATTATGTTAAGATTTATGATTTGAATAGTTATAAAAACGTTCTTTATCTATTTAAAAATACCTCAGTTAAACACTCAATATCTATTAATAATAACGTTATTATAAAGTATTAATATAAGTGTGATTCGGGGTTTGTGGGAAGAGCAGGGAATGGCATACAAAAGATTGGGAGGCAAAAAGTTATTCTACCCGGTTCAGGCATCTGCTGTACTGAAGCAGGTATAACAATCCCGGGATTGGTTATGCGATTTTGATATAAAAAAAACCCTGCAGTTGAAATACAGGGTTTTTAAATATTCAGACAATTTTTTATTTCTCGATATTCTGCAGGTATCGATAAAATTCACTTTTTGTCGATAATATTATTGATGTTTTATTATCGAACGTTTTTTTATAACTATCCATGGTTTTCATAAAACCATATAGTTCTCTTGCACCTGCGCTTTGATTATATGCTTTGGCATAAATTAATGCAGCCCGGGCATCCGCTTTACCGCGTATCTCTTCAGCCGTTTTATAAGCTCCCGATTGAATACTTTTCAATTCCTTATCCCGTTCACCATTAATCCTCGAAGCTTCACCCTGACCTTCGGATTTAAATTTATCAGCGATCCTGTTTCTCTCAGATATCATGCGGTCATAAACTTTTTGGCGAACTTCTTTAACATAATTTATCCGTTTAATCCTGAAATCAAGAATCTGAATACCAAGATCACCGGCAATAGCGTTGGCTTTCTTGAGAATATTTGCCTGAATTCTGGCTCTGCCCACTTTAATGGAATCCAATGTTTCCGCCTCATCGGCATCCAGGGTGTCCGAACTTTGTAAAGGAGTACGGTTGCTGGATCGCACTAGTTCAACGAGCATATTATCAGCAACGGCATTTCGTGTCTCCCCATCGAGAATGTCATCCAACCGGGATTGCGCTCCCCGCTCATCCCGTACACGCTTGAAGAATTGAAGAGGATTGATAATCTGCCACCTGGCGTACGTATCCACAAAAATAAACTTTTTATCTTCCGTAGGTATTTGATTAGGATCACCATCCCATTCTAAATAACGTTTATCAAAGAAATGAGCCGTTTGAATAAATGGTATCTTAAATTTTACACCAGGTGTAGTTATTGGTTTCCCTACCGGCTTCCCAAATTGTGTAATAACGACCTGTTCTGTTTCACTGACTATATACATGCCGCTGAATGCGATAATTACCAAAGCGGCAACAATAATTAATAGGATTGAAGAATTTAATTTTTTCATTATTTATCGCCTCCCATATTCAACTTCTTTACAGATCCGGTGGTCATTTCAAAAAGTGGTAAGATATTCGCTCCATTTTGATCGGTTATAATTTTATTCCCAACTTTTGGCAGGATCTGCCCCATGGTCTCCAGGAAAATTCTCTTTTTTGTAACTTCAGGCGCTTTGATATATTCGGTGTATAGATCATTGAAACGAGTTGCCTCACCCTCGGCTCTGTTCACTCTGTCGATGGCATACCCCTGAGCCTGCTGAATTGTTTCTTTTGCCTGCCCTTTTGCTTTCGGTACAACTTTATTATATCCGGCAAGAGCATCATTTATTAATCTTTCCTTTTCTTGCTGAGCCTCATTAACAGCATTAAACGAAGGTTTAACCGGATCCGGCGGATTGACATCCTGCAAGACAATTTGCTCTATTTTTATACCTGTTTCATACTCATTGCATAATTTCTGCATATTTTCTTCAACTTTTGATGCAATATCCTGTCGCCCAACAGTCAAAACCTCGTTTACTGTACGGTTACCGACAACTTGTCTCATAACTGATTCTGAGATATCGCGTAACGTATTCTGAGGATTTCGTACTTTAAACAGGTATTTATAAGGATCACTAATACGATATTGAACCACCCATTCCACTTCCCCCAGGTTAAGGTCACCGGTTAGCATTAATGACTCATCCTCGTATTTTTCAGTGCTATATCTTGTTCGTACACCGGCTTGTACTGTTCTAAAACCGAATTCCTCTTTGAGCTGGCGTTCTACCGGTATTTTATAGACTTCTTCAATACCAAAAGGTAGTTTAAAATTCATTCCGGATGATACTGTACGCTTGTACTTTCCAAATCTTAAAATTACTCCGGCTTCTTCTGTTCCAACCGTAAAAACACTGGTGAATATCATAATCAATATTATGATTACGATTGTTATAGAACCAATATGTTTTTTTAAACCTCCAAGGTCCGTTGGAATATTCATGTTAGGTATATTATCCTTGGCCATAAGTATTGCTTTTTTTTAGATTATTAGGTTACTACACTGTAAACTTTATGACATCCCCCGTTCAGCGTAGAAAGAGATATGTGATTTAGCGATCTCTTAGATGTTTATATGATTTTTAATATAATAATACGCCCCTCTTGTTAATCTTTTCATTAGTACCCAAGCATATTATGATTAAGTAAGAGAAATATAATAAGTAGAGCAAATATTTTTCATTAACCGCTATGTACAAAACAAAAAAAAGGGCATAGGTCGACCTATGCCCTTAAATTATATATTGTCTACTGAATTATTCTACAACTTTCTTTTCCTCACAGAAAGCATTGAAAACCATTTTCAGGTCATCTGCTACTTCCTGAGCCGTACGCCCCTCAATACGATGACGGGGTATCATGGCTTTAATTTCACCATCTTTAAAAAATGCAAACGATGGAGACGAGGGAGGATATTCGCTAAAATAATCCCGGGCTTTAGCGGTAGCCTCTTTATCCTGACCTGCAAAAACCGTAAACATTTTATCAGGTATCTTATCACTCTCGAGTGCAACTTTTACAGCAGGTCTGGCATTACCTGCAGCACAACCACAAACAGAGTTGATTACCAATAATGTGGTACCTTGTTTTGCTTCTTCCATTGCGTTATCAACATCGCCTGGTGTCAAAAGTTCTTTAACACCGAGATCCGTTAATTCTTCGCGCATCCAAGAAACATTTGGGCCCATTCCAAACTGCATAATAAACCTCTATTTTTTAATGTAAAGAGGAATGATTTTATCACTCCTCTCTTATGATAATTTCCAGCTAAATATAAGTATTTTCTAAAATCTTTACGTAATAAGATTAGGAATTATTATGTTCAAAGATAAGTTATTATCCCCTAAGGAATTACAAAATCCAATGCCGTAACGATTCAGAATATTACATTTGAGCTCCGTCAAAACCAATTGGGCTCGTCACTGGCCGAATAACCACCAAAGGCGCCTGTATCGACGCCTTTGGATGGTCTCATCTTTATTACTCTATTAGCAACTTTCTATTATATAATTCTTATTTAGCTGCTTTATAATATTCAGCTACTTTATCCCAATTTACTACATTCCAGAAAGCGCTGATATAGTCAGGCCTTCTGTTTTGGTAATGTAAATAATAAGCGTGTTCCCAGACATCCAAACCAAAAACAGGTGTTAAACCATCCAGGTAAGGGCTATCCTGATTGGCGGTTGAAAGGACTTTCAAGTCACCGTTGCCAGTGACACATAGCCAAGCCCAACCGGAGCCAAAACGCGTTTTGGCAGCAGTCGTAAACTCTTCTTTAAATTTATCGAAACTACCAAAAGTGCTATCTATAGCTGTTGCCAGTTCACCTGATGGTTTTCCTCCACCATTCGGAGACATTACAGTCCAGAATAATGAATGATTTGCGTGTCCTCCACCATTATTAATGACAGCCTGTTTTTTGTCAGCCGGAACCTGATCAATATTCTTTAGCACTTCTTCAATAGGTTTATTTGCCAAATCGAGTCCCTCAAGTGCAGCATTCACTTTGTTTACATAACCCTGATGATGTTTATCATGGTGAATTTCCATAGTTCTCGCATCGATGTGTGGTTCAAGTGCATCAAATGCATAAGGTAAATCAGGTAATTTATAAGCCATTACATTCCTTCCTTTTTAATTTTATTAATAATTTATATTCAATAATGTCCAATGCTTTAAGTTATTGTCCATAAAGCATCTTAAACCTGGTGCTTTAATATACAATCAACACAGGTATTTCAAAAAATGTTGGTTTTTCTATTATAACCCATATATATCTATCATATCTTGTATCATAACAAAACGGAGAACATAATAATTTCCCGAGAAAAGCTCTTTTTTTTCCTCTATTTTACACCAGGTTTGATCGTATTACATTAATTCCATTTCATTAAATTAAAAGACAGTAAAGATTCTATAAGGTTTTAAGGAATAATATGAGTAGAGATTACGATGTAATCATTTTAGGAAGTGGACCTGCCGGGTTTTCCTGTGCCATGCAGTCATCCAAGTTTGGAAAGCGGGTACTTTTAGTTGAACAGAATGAAAGATATTTGGGTGGTGCGTGGATCAACACTGGAACCGTTCCCAGTAAGATACTCAGGGAGGCTGCCAATACTATTTTTAAATATAATCGAAAATTTTCAAGTGATGATTCCGGTCCGTCATTTGAACATTATTTGATGGAAGATCTCCTCAAATTCAAGAATAAGGTTCAGTTAAATGAAAACGAAGTTCTCAAACGCAGTCTTGAAAAAAACAAGGTTCAAACCATTCGTGGAACTGGCCTTATTATCGACGAACACTCCATAGAAGTGAAAGATCACACCGGTAATAAAAAAACTTTTACGACCGACTTCATATTAGTTAGCACCGGCAGCAAACCCGCCTCTCCCAAAAAATTTAAAATTGATCACACTAAGATCTTTGACAGCAGCTCCATTATTAAGATCAATCATATTCCACGGCGACTGGTCATTTTGGGATCGGGTATAAATGCCATAGAATATGCGACTATTTTTGCCGCTATGGGAACAAATGTCACACTTTTAAACGAGAATGACCATTACTTGTCGTTTCTCGATAACGAAATCCGCCATGAGCTTAATACTATACTGGATACACTTGGCATTTATGTCCATCACAAAGTCGAAGTCCGTGATGTTCGTTTCAATCCATTGAGAAATTATACTGAAATACGCTATAATATCGAAGACGATGAGGAACTGAATGTTATTGAAACCGAACAGGTGCTTTATCTGGGCGGACATGTTCCCAATACCCAGGGGATCGGACTTTCCGATGTTTCCATTAGTACGGATGAAAATGGCTTCATTCCTGTAGATGAACATTATAAAACTAAAGTCGATTCCATTTATGCCGGTGGTGATGTTAATGGTTTTCCGGCTTTTGCTTCCGTCTCTTTTTCACAGGGTCGCCTTGCCGCGTGTAATATGTTCAACATTCCGGTTGATCAAGCACCGATAAATATGCCCTTTGGAATCTATTCCATTCCAGAAATAGCCAGCATAGGGTTGACAGAAAAAGAGGCACAAAAAGAGAACCTTGATTATGCTGTCGGTAAAACCACGTTCAGTGAGTTGACTCGGGCAAATATTAATAATTTTGACGTTGGTATGTTAAAACTTGTTTTTGAAACCGATTCGTTAAAATTATTGGGAGTACATATCATCGGGGAACATGCCTGTGATTTGATCCATGTTAGCCAGGCTGTCATGAATTATGGCGGGAATATAAATTATTTTATCAACCAGGTATTTAACTACCCCACCTACGCCGAAGCGTATAAGAATGCAGCCTTTAATGGTATTAACGGATTACAAAAAAAATAATTCGTGATAACAGACCACTTGATACGGGATTCCCTTTATTTCAGATAGCGACCTGATGATAATCGATATGTTCATATCCCGTACCTGACGGCATGTAATTTTAGGGGTTTAAATTTTTTACCCACACATTGTCTCTGTAGGGACAGTCGTATTACTGAATTGAGAGAGCCGGGAAGAGGGAGGGGTGCCATTTCAAAATTAGTCCCTATAGAGAAAAGCCATTCCGTTAGCAAGTCCA
>DATFMH010000231.1:0-6211 GCA_035267045.1 Balneolales bacterium | reverse complement strand
ATATCCTTATTCAAATTATATAATTGAACAGAATCGGCTATTCCAAGAGGATCGTGTTTATTTTTCAACCAGCCCGGAGGAGTTACCATTTGTGGTGCAATATACTGCCACTGACCATCCCGTAGCGACAGTGTAAATGGAGATTGCTCAACAAGATATTTGCGACCTTTATTTGAACGACCTAATAATGTTTTTAACATATTAAAACTGTCAGAAGCACTACCGGGTTGAATTTTTTGGCCGGTCAAATGGGCTAGGGATGCATAAATGTCAACTTGTGAGAGTAAAGCATGGCTCACTTTATGTTTGACAATTCCAGGCCACTCGACGATAAGCGGAACACGTGTACCTGCTTCAAATGCGCTATATTTACCTCCTTTATAGGGTCCCCAGGGTTTATCTCCATGTAAAAGATACTTTGCCTGGTCACCATAACCGTCTCCCAAGATCGGACCATTATCACTGGAAAATATAATAAGCGTATTTTTTGCAAGACCCATTTTCTTTATGGCATTGATAAGCTGTCCCACTTCCCAGTCGCCTTCGGCAATAGCATCTCCCCGGCGACCCATAGTACTTTTTCCTCTAAACTGTGGTGCGGGGCTGCGGGGAACATGAACATCCTGGGATGCAAAGTATAAAAAGAATGGATGATCCTTATTTTCTTTCATAAAATTTATCGCCTGACTGGTAAACTGGGAGGCCCATTTCTTTTCATTCCACATCGCACTTTTACCACCTTTCTCATAACCAATTCGACTGATCTTATTTATTACAGAACCTGAATGCTGAGAATCGGCCATCATTGTGAGTTGATTTAGTTGACCTAGTCCAATGGGATATCCACCTTTGATAGGATGCTTATAGCTAATATAAAGCGGGTCTGTTTTTGGGTGCAGGTGCCATACCCTGTGATTTCTAATAAGTGCAGTCGGTACACGGTCAGGCGTGGCAGGTATAATCAGGCTGTAATCAAAGCCAACTTCCAACGGACCGGGTGTAATTTTTTTATTCCAATCTACATTTCCTCTTCCCAATCCTAAATGCCATTTACCTATTACAGCCGATTTGTAGCCTGCCCGACGCAACATCGAAGCAAGCGTACCTTTATGGGTATTAATAATCAGGGGTGCCGTTCCCGGTAAAATCTTAGCATTTCTTCTAAAAGCATAAGTACCTGTTAACAATGAAAATCGTGATGGAGTGCAGGTCGAAGCAGCACAATGGGCATCAGTAAAATCCACCCCGTTTTGGGCTAATTTATCAATATTGGGTGTTTTGACGCCTTTGGCCCCGTGAACTCCTATGTCGCCATATCCCAAATCATCCATATATATGATGACGATATTGGGTTTAGACGGAATAATGAGTTTTTTTGGGGGTTTATTACATGAGGTTATCATGGGTATCATAACTACCCACGCCAGTAAAAAAAATATGTAACTTTTTATATGTTGTAATCTTTTCATAATGGTTTGGCTTTTATGCTGCTTGTTTTATTCTATGATTAATCATCGATTTTACCAGTTCACCAGGGAATCTATAGTAGTATATTCTCTTCATCTGATTTATAATTTAAATCGGTACATCAATCATTTATAACCTTTTGATTTAGCTTTTTTATTTTTTCCTTATCGAACTTAATGATCTTTCGATCGTATGTCATCAGACCATTGACTTCAATTTCTACATCCGTGGTTTGAGTGTATACGGCTGCTGCAAGACCTTTATGCTTTAGGGAATCCAGAGCATGCATCATATTATCATACGTATTGTGCAGCTTGACTTCAGAAAGTGACGTTTTATAATGATGAGGTGCTTTTGAAAAATCATTCAGCCATATATGTTTCCTGATAACCAAAGCCTGACCGCCGAACTCCCCTAAAACCGCAGCCCTTTTATTTTCTACTTTGGGCATACCGGGACCGGGGTAGCTGTGTATATCCATCATGTCTCCAACCCCGCGGTCACTCCAGCCTGTTGGGATATCTTCGAACCGCGTTGGATCCAGATTTTTTACGAATTGTGCAATTTTTTTTGTTTGAAACTGGCCCCATCCTTCATTAAAAGGAACCCATGTAACAATAGATGGGTGGTTATAATGATTATCGATTAAATGCTTCAGTTCCACTTTATAATCATAAGCCGACTGTGCCACCCGGTGAATATCAGGCTGATTCCTTCTTATATGTTTATCACCGCTGGGCATATCCTGCCAGACCAGCATGCCCATCTTATCGCAATAGTAATACCATCTTTGCGGTTCCACTTTGACATGCTTTCTGATCATATTGAAACCCAGGTCTTTCGTCACCTGTATATCATATTTGAGAGCCTCATCGGTCGGAGCCGTGTACAGTCCATCGGGCCAGAAACCCTGATCAAGCGGGCCAAATTCGAACAGTGGCTTTCCATTCAGCAACAGGCGTACATAACCATTCTTATCTTTACCTAAACGGACTTCCCGCATACCAAAATAACTTTTAACCTGATCTATTTTCCGGCCGTTCTTCAATAAAGCTACATCCAGGTCATAGAGAAATGGATGGCTCGGTGACCATAACTTCTCATTCTTTAACTTCAATTTGAGATTCTTGCCCGCCGATCCTGTAACCTTTCCCACCGGCTTGCCATGGTCATATGCGACGGCCTTTATAGTATATCCATTTGTAATATTGTCCGATTCTACATTGAGTGTCAGTGTTTTATCATTAATATTGGGAGTCATTTTTAACTTACGGATACTCTCAGGAGGTACAGGTTCCAGCCATACCGTCTGCCAGATTCCGCTGGATGCCGTATACCAAATACCACGCGGATGTAACGATTGTTTACCATGGGGTTGAAAACCGGCATCAGATGGATCCCAAACGGAAATAGTTATATTTTGAGCTTTACCCCTTTTCAATGCACTCGTGATATCAAGTGTGAAGGCATCATATCCCCCCCGATGGGTACCGACTTTCTTACCGTTAACCCAAATAACCGATTGCCAATCTATGGCTCCAAAATGAAGCAGTATATGTTTACCATTCCAGGTTTCAGGTATATTAAAAGATCTGTGATACCATATTTTCTGATCGGGTGTAACAGCTTTTTCAACGCCCGATAATGCAGATTCGATTGGAAAAGGTACCAGTATTTTACCATTCCACGATGCAGGCTTCCCTTGAAAGGCAGAAACAATGGAATAATCCCATACCCCGTTCAGGTTTTCCCAATGGTCTCTTACCATTTGGGGGCGCGGGTATTTTGAATGCACATTACCAGGCTTCACTTTATGAGTCCATGGCGTCGTAAGCCGGGTTTTGGCAATATGCCATGTAGAATTTTGGGCTTTTACTATCACAGGCGCAAATAGGCATACACCGATGATCAGAGCCCAAATTTTAATGCTGTAAATTGTTGATCTATTCATTAAGGGATAAATTTAATTGAAATAAGTAGTTTTAATTTTTCATTAAAAGTGAAAAATGATGCCTCATCTTACATGCTTTTAGAGTGAATTCCAGGTAGAATATATCACCATGATACCAGTTCTGCCTTAATCCGGTGCGAGATCGAAGTGTATCGATCTGCAAAATTCGATTTTTTTATATTTTCACCTGAACTTCTCAACCTGCAAAAGCGCTTTCGAATTAATTTAAATTCACCAGTTAAACCGTCACATATTGCCGGAATAGGTGGTTTCGTTATCATCATTGATTGTTCATCTGACTCATTCAACATACTTTTGAATACGGTAAATGAACTGAGTTAATTTGAATAACAAAACCACTCAATGTTAGCGTTAACGTAATAGACAATAATCTTATATTTAATTTTATTAATGTCAATTTTTTCTATCTCTTTCTGACACAAGACACCGGTATGACGAAGATTGATATTTTAAAAATTACTCAACATTCTCATCCCGGTAAGGTGCCCAATAATTACGGGGATCTCGTCTCATCACATACCGTCTGTGTGGAAGCGGCAGTGGATCCTGGGTTCGTAATTCCCAACCAAGCATATCCTGCAATAACTCGAGTTTTTTCCCTTCATAACCTTCTTCTTTATACAAATCATGTAATTCGGCGGGATCATCCACAAGGTTATATAATTTAGCGCGGTTTTGCATATCGTAGACTAATTTCCAGTCATCTTTTCGCAGCATACGCAGTATTCCACTTTGGGAGTAACTGTTCAGTTCATCAAATTTGGTTTTACCTTTTGTCAGACACCCTTCCTTATACGGATTCAGTTGATTCAAACTGGTATAATCTAAACCGCCAAATCCCTGCTGAACCAAAATACTGGCAAACTCCTTCTTGGGATATTGCCGGCCAGTCAGCATAGGCCATAAACTTCGTCCATCTACCCCTTCGGGAAGACCTGGACCTTCATGTTTACTAAACTCGGAATATTGATTTCCACCACTCGACATCGCTCCCATGATTTCACAAAATGTGGGCATTAAATCAACATTGGAAACATGATCCGCTCGGGGCTGGTAATTTTTGAGAATCCCCGGACCATGCCAGACCATAGGAATCCGTGTTAAACATTCCGGAACCCCAACCCCTTTTTTTATCAAACCATATTCGCCTACAAAATCACCATGATCTGCCACATGCACGATGATGGTATTATCGTACAGATTTTCTTCCTTAAGGAAATTTACCAGTCGCTTTATCTGGTCATCTACCAGGCGCATCATCCCGTAATAATTACTCCTTATTCTTGGGATATGTTTCTCATAATCATGATATCCCATATCTAATAATTGTTTCTGAAGAGTCCATTTCTTACCAAGCTTAGGCAAAACCTCTGCACCCGCCTTCACCGGTGGCAGCTTATCGGGTGGAAACATGGAATAATACGGTTCTGATACCTGGTAAGGGTTATGTGGTTCCGGTATAGACATTTCGATAAAAAAGGGCTGATCCTTCCCTTTTATCTTCTTAATCCAATCCTGTGTATCACTTACGATACGATAAGGCTGTTGCATCTGATAGGGAAATGGAGCCGGTTTAAAATGGGCATAAAAATGAGTCGATCGTAAATAAGCATTAAATTTCTTTTCAGCATCCGTTGTGGGATTTGCCGCACCCAAATGATGATATTCACGCCAGTAATCTACATCTTTTGCTGACAGGAAGGTATGATTTTTCCCAATAAGTGCCGTCTGATACCCCTGAGATTTGGCTACTTTAAAAATATGGGTCTTATACGTAGCATTCTGGATATTCCAATTTGATTTGACTCGTGTAGCATTCGGCCAGCGCCCGGTGACCATTGATGTACGACTTGGGACACAGGCGGGTGCCGCACAGTACGCTTTATTAAACCAGGTTCCGTTATGAGCGAGTCGATCTAAAAAAGGTGTAGTGTCTAATGGGAATCCTTCCCGTTTACAGGCATCAGCCCGAAACTGGTCATCGATAATCCAAATGATATTCGGCCTTCGGGATTTATGTGCTTTTCTTATGAATTTTGGGACCATTGGACTAACAGCCAGGATACCTAATTTTTGTAAAGCATCTTTTCTGGATATATTATTACTCATTATTCACCTTTCCTTTTTATTCTTTTTCAATAGCCATCCGTACGCTTATGTATCGTTTTAACCGGGTAAATTGTCCGGGCTGTATTTCGGTTTTTGGTCATAAAAATAGACCGGTACCTGTGGATTTATTTTACCATACACTCTCTCATCTTATCAGAAATGCCGAAATTCAGGGAGATTATTTCGCCACAAGATTAATTTTTCTTTCAGCATATTCGCTATCTTTTGATGCAGTTCAGTCACACTATTCGTTTCATCCGGATCGGCTTTTAAATTATATAATTGCATATTACTTCCATCATAATTGATTAATAGCTCCCATTTACCTTTCTGAATAGCCAGATTGGGACTGTAATCCCGGGACTTCTCATAACCTCCCTGGTGATATCCCCTGGCCCTGGAAGGATAAATATATGCTGCTTTATCACCGTGGCTTCCATATTCCCAATACAAAGGTTTTGTTCGTTTAGAAGGGTTACCCATCCAAACGTCTTTTCGGTTTTGTCCTGAAAAATTAAACCGTGATGGCATAGGCACTCCCACAATGGCTGCTAAAGTCGGAAAAATATCGGTAGAAGAAACGACAGAGGTTGAATCCACTTTACCCACTGGCACATGGCCTGGCCATTCTACTATAAAAGGTAACCTGGTTCCTCCCTGGTA
>DATFMH010000230.1:0-27407 GCA_035267045.1 Balneolales bacterium | reverse complement strand
GATAACGAATTATATTATCATCATCATTATAAAATTTTAATGTTATTAGATATATATGGCTGAATACAGCAAAAGAGATCGTATTATAATATTCAGTGGTATCCTGTTAACCCTGGCAACATTCATATTTGATATTACTTTCCCTGTTGGGATTGTTGGGAGTATTCCGTATGTAGCTGTCATTCTGTTAACACTGTATCTCCCTGATAATAAACATACTATAATTGCCGGTCTAACGACAGCCTTTTTAACTATAGCTGGTTTTTTCTTATCTCCAACCGATATCCTGTTTGGCATTCCGTTTGATAACCGTATCCTCGTAATATTATTAATTTTTGCTGCCGTATTTTTTATCGTCCGGTATAAGCATTCTGAAACAGAACGCCGGCGTAGTCAGGAAAAATTACACGCACTCTTTGAAGCAAGCCCGGAAGGATTGATCATCACGGATACGAAAGGTTTGATTTCAATGATTAATAAACGTACGGAAGAATTGTTTGGTTACTCAAGGGAAGAATTGTTAAACAGACCGATTGAGGCCTTAATCCCCAAACGGTATAAAACAGCTCATATTCAATACAAAAAAGAATATTATAAACAACCTGAACAGCGTCCGATGGGACAGGGTAGAGAACTCTATGCCATCCGGAAAGATGAGACTGAATTTCCGGTGGAAATAAGCCTCAATCATTTTACTACAGACGAGGGATTATTCATCATTAGTTATATCGTTGATATAACCGACCGTAAACGTTCTGAAGATGAGCTACGTGTAGCACACAAGAAATTGAAAATATCGGCTGAGGAACTAAGACGCTCTAATGCCGAATTGGAACAATTTGCGTATGTAGCCTCACACGATTTACAGGAACCCCTGAGAATGGTGGCCAGCTATACTGAATTATTAGCACGCCGTTATAACAACAAACTCGATGATGATGCCAATGATTTTATTCGTTATGCCGTTGACGGGGCAAAAAGAATGCAGAGTTTAATTAACGATCTTCTTCAGTTCTCAAGAGTAAGTACGAAAGCAAAACCTTTTGAAAAATGTGACTTTAACTCAATTATCACCATGGCGTTGCAGAATCTTGATGAACTCCTGAAAGAAAGCAACGCGCAGATACATATCGACCCACTTCCTGTATTAATAGCTGATAAAACACAAATCATACAACTGCTACAGAATCTTATTCATAATGCTATAAAATTTAAAAGAAATGATATGCCGGAAGTATCTGTCACAGCTAAAGAGTTAGACGACGCATGGCAATTTACCGTGACAGACAATGGTATTGGTATTGATCCTGCTTACCAGGAACGCATATTTATGATCTTCCAGCGACTGCATACACGCCGTGAATACCCCGGATCAGGAATTGGCCTGGCTATGTGTAAAAAAATTGTTGAACGTCATAATGGTAACATCTGGTTTGAATCGGAAGAAGGTAAAGGAACCTCTTTTTATTTTACTATAGACAAACTTTTATCATAAATATTTTATTATAATTAATTACGCTGATGTGCTGATAAGCATATTAGAATACACTTTTTAAATCGTAATGAATATGTCAACAGACCAAATGAACAGACCCGTGAAGATACTCTTAATTGAAGACAACGAAGCCGATGTTCGATTGACCAAAGAAGGTATTAAAGAGGCCAAAATGTTAAACGACCTCTATGTAGTCAATGACGGAATCAAAGCCATGGATTTTCTGAATCATAAAGGTGAATTTGAGGATATGCCTGTACCTGACCTGATACTTCTTGATTTAAATCTTCCCAAAAAAGATGGGCGTGAAGTTCTCGAAGAAATCAAAAAGGATCCGGAATTGAAACAGATACCGGTAGTTATATTAACAACTTCAGAAGCGGAACAGGATATCCTTAAATCTTATAAACTGCATGCAAATTGCTATGTCACCAAGCCCATAGGCATCAATCAATTTGTGGATGTCATTAAGGCCATTGAAGGATTTTGGCTCACAATTGTCAAGCTTCCAAACATGGAGTAAGATTTACAGCATGAACAACGACTTTGTCGACATATTACTAATTGAGGATAATCCCGGAGATGCCCGTTTAATCGACATTTATCTTCAGGAACAATCAAGAAGAGAACGCTATCGTATTGCCAATGCTAAACGATTATCGGATGCTTTCGATTTATTGAATAAGCAATCATTCAACATCATTTTACTTGATCTTTCACTGCCTGACAGTAGTGGCCTGGATACTTTTAAAAAAGTTCATTCCGCATATCCATGGATGCCTGTAGTGGTATTGACCGGCCTCGATGATGAGGAAGTAGGTGTCAATACCGTAAAAATGGGGGCACAGGACTTCCTGGTTAAGAATCAATTGGACGGAGCCCTGCTTCACCGGTCGTTGCGGTATGCCATTGAGCGTAAACATGAAGAAGACAAGCTGCGTGAAAGTGAAGAACGGTTTCATAACACTTTCGAATACGCTAATGTAGGGATGTGCCTGTCTAATCTTGAGGGTAAATTCATAGAAGTTAATCGATCATTATGTGATTTGTTCGGCTACACAGAAGAAGAATTACTAAACAAATCATGTGAGGAAATTTCACATCCAAAAGATCTTGAAACGGATCTTGCCAACCGCAACAGGATCATTTCAGGTGAAATACATTCATTTCAAATAGAGAAACGCTATTTCCATAGAACCGGTAACATAATATGGGCATTACTTAATATTTCATCGGTTACAAATGAAAAAGGGGATATCAAATATTTTATTTCACAGGTTCAGGATATCACCGAACGCAAAAAAGCCGAGAAGGAACTTGAAATAAGAGCGGAACAGCAAGCTGTGATAGCTGATCTTGGAATGCATGCGTTGCAAGAAGACAACCTGGATATCTTGATTGATAAAGTAATAAAAAAAACAACAGATACGCTTCATGTAAATTATTCGAAGGTGTTGGAGCTATCTGAAGATTCAAATTATTTACATTTCATAACAGGTAAAGGATGGGAAAACGTAACTGTCAAAAAAGCAAGGATAGACGTAGGTACCCTTTCTCACTCCGGTTATGCTTTATTAAAACAAAAGCCCATTATTGTTAAAGATTATGATAAAGAAAATCGTTTTAATTCATCCCAACTACTAAAAGACCACAAAGTAAAAAGTGGAGTTTGTGTAATTATACCCGGTCCGGATAAACCATACGGAGTCCTGGGAGTTCATACTACTGAAAAACGGCACTTCAGCAAAGATGATATCAATTTTATTCAGGCGTCTGCTAACCTGATGGGTGGTGCAATTGAACGTAAAGAGGCCGAACAAAGCCTGGCTGCTAACGAACAACGCTATCGAACACTTTTTCACGGGGCTACCGATGAGGTTTGGCTCTATCATATTACAGAAGATGGTGAGCCATCGAATTTTTTGGAAATCAATGACGCCACCTGTGAATTATTGGGCTATACCCGCGAAGAGCTTTTAAAAATGACCATCTATGATATAATTGATCCGGATACGGTTGACCTTACCCAAACCTTCAAAGAACTCTTCAGCAGAAAGGAAATTCGAAGGGAGTCGAATCATATAACAAAAGATGGCCGCAAAATACCGGTTGAATTAAATGCACACCTGTTTGAACTTAATGGACAGAAAACGGTGCTTTCCATAAGCCGGGATGTAACTGACCGCCGGACACTTGAAAAAGAGATTCTGTCAATAAGTGAAAAAGAACGGCAACGTATCGGGCAGGATCTGCATGACGGACTTGGTCAAATGTTAACAGGTATCGGCCTCATTACTAAAAACCTCGCGCGAAAACTGGAGGCTAATAAATTACCCGTTGCAAAAGAAGTCAAGGAAATAGCGGATTTGATTCAGGATGCCGACGAACAGGCCCGCGGGCTTGCCCGTGGTTTAATGCCTGTAAATCTTGAAGCAAACGGACTATCCGCTGCACTTCAACAGCTGGCAACTAAGGCGGAGCGGATGTTTAACATCACGTGTACGTTCAAAGGCGTTGGTACATCCCTCGTTCATAATAATACGATTGCCATGCACTTATATCGTATTGCACAAGAAGCTATCAGTAATGCCGTAAAACACGGTAAAGCTACTAATGTAACCATTTTCCTGACTTCTAATGAGAAATATGTTCGTATTCGAATCCAGGATAATGGCTTAGGGTTTCAGGATGATATCGGAAATAGCCAGGGTATGGGAGTTCGCATCATGAACTACCGGGCAACGATGATTGGGGGCAATCTTAACATTCGAAGAAACCACAATGGCGGTACTATTATAACCTGTACCATTCCGGTATCAGATATTATTCAGCAAGAATTTTAAAATCATATAAGCAATGAAGAAAATAATTATTGTCGACGATCATCCATTAATAAGAAAAGGACTGGCACTAACTTTAGATGCCGATCCCAATCTCACAGTTATACATCAGGCTTCGGAAGCAAAAGAAGTAATGAGTGTACTTAATGAAAAAGAAGCTGATCTCATTATTGTCGATATATCGCTCCCCGGGATGAATGGCCTGGAACTTATAAAACATATCAAAGCTATACGTCCCGATATTAAAATCCTCGTCGTTTCGCGACATGATGAATCGCTTTATGCCGAACGGGCCATACGGGCCGGAGCACAAGGCTATGTAATGAAATTGGAAGCCAGTGAAGTCATTTTAAAAGCTATTCGAACGGTTTTAAATGGCGGTATTTATGTCAGTGATAATATTAACAAACGTTTGTTGATGAGAATGGTATCCGGTTACAAATCACTCTCTCAATCACCACTTGAAGTGTTAAGTGATCGTGAACTTGAAGTCTTCGAACTGACAGGGAATGGGCTAAACAGCCGGGAAATTGCCGAGAACCTTCAACTTTCCATTAAGACTGTAGAAACTTACCGGGCACGTATTAAGGATAAACTGAGCCTGAATAGCGCTACCGAGTTGGTTTTGCATGCTTCCCGCTGGGTTGATGGATTGAATACGAATTAAAACCCGAATGTCTTTGTATTACGGATGCTTTTTTCGCTTTTAGTGAATGACGTCGGGGAAATTATTACAAACTGCCGGTACTAATCCTTATAGCATATCTCATTCATTTCCATTTAATTAAGAGAAAACTTGAGTAACAATTTTCTATTATTTTGATCATCAGATAACAAGAGATTATTTGGGGTATCCCGTCTCTATTTATGGGTGACGGTTAAAAAAATCAGTCCTTTTCTAAAAGAAGATGTAATAGAGAGGCGGCTACCCGAAGGATATAACACAATAGTTGAGAAGAGATTCAGTCATTGCTATTTCAAAACTTCTATTCATTTATTAATCAATAATATTTAAGAGAGAGACGATATGAGGGTTATGAACAATAATAATATAGAACATTTATCCCCTTACTCCGATGAAGAATTGGAATATTTCAAGAAGATCATACTTCGGAAAAGGGAGAACGCGCTCGAAGAGTTGGGCATGCTACAACAGGCATTGAAAGACAGTATCGAAAATGAATCGGATCAATCCGTTTATTCTTTTCATATGGCTGATGCCGGTAGTGATGTGCAGGAACGTGAAAAAACATACATGTTATACTATCGTACCAGGAAATTTATCAAATACCTGGACGAAGCTCTTCAAAGGATTGAACAGAAAACATACGGTGTCTGTAAAGTGACCGGGAAAAAGATTTCTAAGGGACGTCTCGAAGCCGTACCACATACACAACTTAGTATTGAAGCTAAATTAAAAAGACGGTAATAGCCGGTATTTTATTTAAAAGATTCGATTTTTGCCAAACACTACCCCCGAAAAGCTTTTGAACTCAGACTCCGGGTAAACATTATCCTCATTCTGTTTTCATTAGCTTATCTGCTTATCTAAATATAAGGTATTAGTTTGGTTGTGAATGTTTTTCACTTTCAATGATACGAGCCGCCCTGAACAGAGGATCTGCCGCCTGGAGAATTTTATCTTTGAGGAAATGCGGATAATCAGGTCGTTTCTTTAAAAAGGTTCGGACTGTTTGGGCCGCTTTTACATTATTATGACCGCTAATTGACGCATCAATCCACCGGCCCGGGAAGAATATGTCTCCTGTGGCCTGTATTTCCCTTAATAACTTTAGGCTCGGTAATACATAAGTCTCTGATTGTGGTGCCCGCAGAGGGTTATTAAGATAGCGCAATCCTCGTAACACCCACGGCTCGTGATGCCTGTTTGATTCCTTTTTCAGACTGTTGAAAAAGGAATCACGTACTTCCGCTTTATTTGATAAGGCGGGACGAACAAACTCAAATTCCTGTTTACGGTCTGGATCTTTGATGCGCGTTTCCTGTCGATCTAGTATTTTTTTCCATCCCGGATATTCTGTTATCGCCAGATGAGCTGCCATCCCCGTATAGTCCTGTTCTGAAAAACTCAAACCATCAATCTTCGTTTCCTTCGCCCAAACATTTTTGAGTTCCTTAAGGCCTTTATGGGTAATTACAACCGATTGGAATGTGTGAAAATAGGAGGATTTCATAGATGAAGATGAAACTTTATGCATCTGATTCCATAACAGGTTTTCAAGGCCGGGAGCCTGGTCTTTTCGTTTATCACTTGTCATAAATTGCCAGTAAATACGATTCACATAGCCAAGAACTAATTGGGTATTCAGATCATTGTCTTCTCTTGGTAATGCTCTCATCGTCAGATCCATCATATTTTGGACAGGTATCGATCCTTCGAGGAAATTATCCCAAAGTGTTATCCATGCCACTGTCCGTAAATCAGGTTCTTTAATCTCCGGTAAATCTTTAGTCAGAAATTCCATTGATTGTTTATCAAGTTTGAATAAACCGTACGCTTTGCCTTTTCCATTAGGCAGAATAAAATCGGGTTTTCTCCATCCATTAACTTTGCTAACCGTGACTTCCGGTTTATTCATATACACTGGTATTACTTTATTATCATGACCATAGTACAACATCACATTTAACTCCTGTGGCCACACTCTGTTTTTACCGGCAGGATCTTTCTGAGATATTTTTAAATCCTTTATCGTACCATCATTATTTAATTCGGTTTTGACCGTTATCGTCGGCCTTCCGGGTTGCTCAACCCAGACTTTATTCCACTGCCTTAAATCTTGATCCGTATACTTATTCAGGATAGTTATAAGATCACGCCATGTGGCATTACTAAATCGATAGGTATTTAAATATTCACGCAGTCCCTCCTGGAACTTTTTCTTACCTATAATCTGCTCGAGTTGTCGCATTACAATGGGAGCCTTGTCATAGGCCATGATATACATATTACTGGCATTCACCAGGTTGTTGAGTGGCTGCCGAACCGGTTCTGCCCCTTCCGAACGGTCTTTAGAATAAGCCGGGGGATAGTGTGACAGTAAAAAACGCTGATCAAAATTAATTTTGGGAAATAGTTCCTGAACCATTTTATCAGCCATAAACTGGGCATAAACTTCTTTAGTCCAAACGTCATTGAACCACTGCATGGTCACCATATCACCAAACCACATATGTGATGTTTCATGTGATATCAGGTTAGCCCGGCGGAGAGAGTCATTAACAGTAGCCGATTTACCCAGGAATAATTCCGATGCCTTATAATATACAGCCCCGGGATGTTCCATCCCTCCGAATTGAAATGATGGTACCGCCACAAAGTCAAATTTATCATATGGAAATGGTATCCCGGTATATTTTTTTAGCCAATTTAACGCATGAATCTCGAGATCAAATATATCTTTGGAATTTCTTTCAACTATTTGCTTATTCGATTCCCGGTAATACATATCAAAATGCTGCCCGCCTCTATCGGCTTTCATGACCTGGAATTTACCGGCTGAAAAAGCAAACTGATACGTTGACAACGGCGGAGTCTGACCGAAGTAATAATCCCTTTTCCCTTTAGCTGTTATTACTCTTACCAGTTGTCCATTTGAAACAGCTTCCCAATCGCCGGGTACTGTAAGATGCAACTGGAAGCCGGCTTTCAAATCAGGTTGATCAAAGCAGGGGAATGCCGTTGACGCCAATGCAGGAACAAATAGTGAGTACATATACGATTCATTTCGATTTAATGCCTCATTCCCTGCATTAAAGTTTAGAATCAAGAATTGATTTCCCCTGGAAAGTTCTTTTGACGAAATAATAATATGGCCATTCTTGGTATGATAGGTTACTTTTCTTCCATTCAATTCAATGGATTTTACCAATTTTCCGGCATTACGGAAGTCCAGAACCAAAGGCTTAGAATCATCAAGCAAGATATAATGAAGATACTCTTTACCGATTATGGGTTTATCCGCCGAATCCGGAATATTCAGATGCAGACGATATTGTATATTTTTTAATGAAACGGCGCGATATTGGGCTAATTGTTTCGTCAAACCGGCTTTGGGATGCATGAAAGTTGAACTTTCACTCCCTGATTTACAGGATACAATAGCCATACTCATTAAACCGCATAGCACAATAAGATAGAATGGTCTCATATAAGTTCACTTTATAAACAGGTTAATCGATATCCAACTTAAAATGGATAAATTTTGCTATAAATAAAGTGAATTATTTTGAAATTGTTCGATTTATCTTTAAAAGGGAGTAATTCTTTGTAAAAATGAAGTTCAAAACGCGGAATAATATCATGTCTTTCATCTTAGCCGCTCAACTGACAACCATTTATTAATGTCCCATTTTTATGTGGACTTGGCAGATTTAAGGAGGTGTAACGATAACCACTTATAAATTTTTACGTTACCAATATTACCGGTATTAAAATGAAGAAACTATTGTCTCTCAATCAGAATGGCTCCGAGAGCTTCTTACCATTTATGATTTTTGCTTCTCTTATCACTCTGGGATGATCGTTCTTATCTCTTGAATATTTATTCTCATGAATAAAACGTTCGGCATCTTCAATCGTTTCAAAGGTTAATATCTCATGCAACACTTTCCCTGTACTAAGATCTTCCCATTTACAATTTACTCGTATCATAACCATATCTACTAATGAATAGGCACATATTTATATAAATATCATACATTTAAGATAATAATATTATTACACTTATACATATCTATATAAAAATGTGTTACGATAATTTATTTGATAACATTTTCGATTTTTTCTATTTATTTGCTCATTAGCGGATAAATAATTTCCTTTTTCAGAAATAATGAATAGTTTTAAAAAATTTTTTTAACTATAGTAAAGGCAAGTGCATTTCTACAGATCCGGTCGATTACGTTTGTCATCTATTTTATGTGTATTGGGAGTCATTTTAATGGCAACCGGTTGTGCAACCGTCCATAAGTCAATGCAATATGGACGAGTAGTAGATTATGGAGTGGCCAGTTGGTACGGCCCGGATTTTCATGGTAAGTTGACAGCTAACGGTGAAAGATATAATCAAAATGGCCTGACAGCGGCTCACCGCACGCTGCCTTTCAACACCTTTGTCAAAGTAATTGATCTGGATAATGGTCGTACGGTGATCGTTCGTATAAATGACCGGGGGCCGTATGCCAAAGGACGTATAATAGATCTTTCCAAAGGAGCCGCAATGAAATTACATATGATCGGTCCCGGGACGGCACATGTGAAACTTGTTCTTGTCAAGGGTAATGTGAAAGCCATTACAAAGAATAAAAGTTATAACTCGGGACATGAATTATTCGCTATTCAGGTAGCCGCTTATTCCGATAAGAAGTCGGCAGAAAAAAAATCACATCAATTAAAACATAGCTGGATTCAACGAACCAAAATTAAAGGTGAACGAATCTACCGTGTATATTATGGGAAATTCGATTCAAGGGCAGCGGCAGAAGATGCTCGCAGAAAACTTTTTAAAGATGGAATTGGGGGATTTGTTAAGGAAGTACAAAATTAACTATTATCAAACCTATTTTTCCCATAATATAGTGAACGTTGTACTACCAAATTGAGTTACCTTTTAATTCTGTAGAACCGGTCTCGTTTTATAAATAAGTATTTAAAGGTTATTATTCATCATATAAATATCTAATAAACGTACATCAATGAGAAAAAAGGTCATTGTTATAGGCAGTGGTTTTGGGGGGCTGGGAGCGGCTAATCGCTTAATATCTCGTGGTTATGATGTGGAGGTATTCGAGAAACTCGATAAACCGGGCGGAAGGGCTTACGTTTTTAACAGGGATGGTTTTACTTTCGATGGCGGGCCGACGGTTATAACTGCTCCTTTTATGTTTGATGACATTTTCGAAGCGGCCGGGAAAAAACGTGAAGATTATTTCGATCTGGTACCTTGCGAACCTTTTTATCGAATTTTTAATCATGAGGGCATTAGTTTCGATTATAATGCCGATCTCGATTTCATACTAAGTGAAATTGATAAATGGAATCCCGCCGATAAAAAAGGCTACCGCGAATTTATAAAAACAACAAAAGCCATATTTCAGAAAGGTTTTGTCGAACTGGCAGATTATCCTTTTCTATCTGTAAAGGATATGCTGAAAGTAGCTCCTGACCTTATCAAACTGCAGTCATATAAAAGTGTGTACAAATTCGTTTCTCAATATATTGACAATGAGTTCCTGAGACGCTGTTTTTCATTTCACCCGTTACTGGTGGGAGGCAATCCGTTCGATACTACTTCTATATATTCCATGATTCACTATTTGGAGAGAAAATGGGGCGTTCATTACGCTATGGGCGGTACCGGAGCCATTGTCGACGCCCTGTGCAAATTGTTTCAGGAACAAGGCGGTAAAATACATCTGAATACTGAAGTTGATGAAATCCTTGTAGACCATAAAAAAGCTGTAGGCGTGCTCTTAGGAGATGGTACTGTTGTTGAGGCTGATATCATCGTATCCAATGCGGATGTTGCCTACACGTATATGAATATGATTCCTGAATTCTATCGCAAAAAATACACAAACAGAAAACTAAAAAAGATGAAATACAGCATGTCACTGTTTGTTATTTATTTTGGGACCAGGAAACGGTATAATGACGGCCATTTAAAACATCATAACATCATTCTTAGCAAACGTTATAAGGGATTATTAAAAGATATTTTTCATAATCATACACTATCAGAGGATTTTTCCTTATATCTGCATGTACCGAGTCTTACAGACCCTTCAGTTGCTCCTGAAGGGTGTGAATCATTTTATGTATTATCACCGGTTCCTAATTTGAAAGCGGATATTGATTGGAAGACAGCTGCCAGGCCATACAGAGACACCATCATGCAGTTTTTGGAGGATCATTATTTACCCGGTCTTCAAAAAAATATCGTCACCGAACATTATATTGATCCGTCACATTTTAAAGATAAACTCAACAGTTACCTGGGTTCGGCGTTCTCGGTACAACCCATTTTGACCCAATCAGCCTGGTTTCGTCCCCACAATCGATCCGAAGATATCCGAAATCTGTATTTCGTAGGTGCCGGAACTCATCCGGGTGCCGGGCTGCCCGGAGTTTTATCCTCAGCAAAAATAGCAGAAAAATTGATAATCGATGATTATGGAACATAAAAAAAAGGCCATCCTCTGAAGAATGGCCTTAAAAATCGCAGCTATTATATACCTGATTATTTTATGCTTTTAATGATTCCTGTAGTTTATCCCAATCGGATAAAAACCGCTCCAGGCCGATATCCGTAAGCGGATGCTTAAGAAGTGCATCAATAACTTTCAACGGCATAGTTGACACGTCGGCTCCGGCTTTTGCAACCTCAACTACGTGCATCGGATGACGTATACTTGCGGCCAGCACTTCTGTTTCATATCCATAATTATCGTAAATGGTTACAATATCTTTGATTAACTGAACACCATCGGTTGATATGTCATCCAAACGGCCGAGAAATGGAGATATATATGTCGCTCCTGCTTTAGCAGCAATCAATGCCTGTGTTGCTGAAAAACACAATGTACAATTGGTCTTGATACCTTCATCGCTTAACGATTTAATTGCTTTGATACCTTCTTTAATGAGGGGTACTTTAACAACAACGTTATCAGCTATCTTGGCCAGATGATGTGCCTCTTCCATTATTCCATTGTAGTCGGTTGCAACAACTTCAGCGGAGACATCACCTTCCACTTCTTCACAAATTTTAGCAATGTGGCTGTCAAAATCCGTAACTCCAACTTTAGCGCACAGGCTCGGATTAGTAGTTACACCATCTAAAATTCCCAAGGCATTAGCTTCTTTTATTTCATCAAGATCTGCTGTATCAATAAAAAATTTCATAATAGATTATCTATATTATAGTCCCTTAATTTGGCTCTGTTTTTTTCTTAAAATAACGTTTTTGCATCAATTTTCTTAAAATTGAGCATAACATTATGGCTGACCCCACAATTGCAACACCTATAATCTAAAAAATATTGTTCATATATTTTAACGTAAATTCTATATTTATTTATATAGTTGGTAGTATCAGTTAAGTAAACCGGATACAATCAGCCCCGACTAAAAAATATTTTTTACTCTGCAGGGAAATATATTGCCATATCCTTTATGATATAATTTTATTGATTATGAATTAAGATAGCCGGCCTCCTACCTTTTGTCACAAAATATTTCACTTATCATATTTTATCCCCTTTTATTTCCAATAATTTTAGTGTTATTTGTTGTATAAGGTCATTACCATCACATTATTTAAGAAGAATGCGGGATTGCAAAAACGAACTTCAAAAATAATTTGTTAGTAGTATTACCAATAATTCAGGTAAAAGTTGATATAATTATCTGATATTATTATTTCAACCTTTTATTTTATTACTATAACAAGATAATCATTACTAAATATTGACTAATATGAGCAAGTTCTCCAAGGGATTAACATTTGGTTTATTATCCGGTGCCGTAATGGGATCATTTATAGCCCTGTTGTACGCCCCGGACAAAGGAACAAACACAAGAGATCGCTTATCTTACCGGTTAAACACCTATCTTGACGATCTTACGAATTTGGTAGATCAGCTTAAAGAAGAAAAAGCCGATATTATGTCCGATGCAAAAGTACAGGGCGATAAAGTAGTCGAAGATGCACAACGCCGCGCTGAAGATTTAATTTCTGAAGCTGAAGAATTACTTAATTCTATCCAACAAGCTAAAGAAGTAGGTGAAAAGGAAAAAGAGACTAAAAAGAAAGAGAATTCTTCTAAAGGTTAAGATTTTAAAAATGGATTGAACAAGGACCTGTCTTTTTCCGGCTGATTATGGACAGGTTTTTTATCATTTCTCTAACCGGACGGGACACAGAGTGTCCGGCTGTACATTACAAGACAACGTCTCGTATGAGGTTATTTACTTACTGTTTATTCATTACTGATCAGTGTTCACTGTTTTTTGTATCCAGGTATGCAAACTGTCCAGAAATCCCGGGACAAAATCCGGTTTTAATGATCCATATTCCGTCGGTAACCCGGTATTGGCTTTTTGATAGAGATGATTGGCACCCGGTATTACTTCCAACTTATATTTCGACCCGCCTTTTTGCAGATACTCTTTCATTCGTTTTGAATTTTTTTGCTCATCAACCTGCGTATCCTTTTCTCCGAAGAATGCCAGTACGGGAATATTTAACTTTTGAAAATCATTAGCGGGATCATACGTTATAAATGATCGAAAATGCTTATTCCTGATTTGTTTTATTTGAGCGTTTACCCGTTTTTGAGCAAAATCATTCAAATTCCCGATTTGTTTCTTATCGCTGTCAGGCAACTTATTCAATTGATCCATAGTCATCTTTAATAGCATTTTATGCATATTATCCCAACCTGAATCATTTTTTGCGACATCGAGTATGTTGTTTTCCAACACCAAAGTTTGTTTGACGGTTGAATCAGGAACACCTTTTCTTCCATTTATATTCTGTATCTGCTGTAATATGATATCAGAACCAGGATAGGCCGGGGCCGACATTAAAATGATATACGATATTCGATTATCTCTTGCCGCCAGATATGTTGCTATTTCTCCACCTTCACTATGTCCTAATAAACCAATTTTTTGATTATTTATTTCAGGTCTTTGTTCCAGGCTATCCACCAATACACGAACATCTTCAGCCAAACCGGCTATGTTCACATCTCTCAGAGTCCCTGTAGATTGACCAATACCACGATCATCATATCTGAATACGGCAATTCCCCGGTTACTCAGATAATCCGCAATCTTTTTAAACGGTTCAAAGCCGAAAATCTCTTCGTTCCTGTTTTGAGCACCACTTCCTGAAATTAAAATCAATAACGGGTAATTACCGCCTTGTTTCGGTTCGGTTAATGTTCCACCTATCTTTAAGGAATCATGTGAAAAAACTAATGATATTTCTCTATACTTCTTCGGATTGCTTACTTTGGAAACAGTATCCTTTTGAGCCATTTTATTCAGATAAAAAGGAAAATGCTGACCGGACTGTATAAATGTTCCATGAATTGAATCACGACTAATAAATGTTCCATTGAAAGAAGCTCTTCCGGGACCTGCCGGAAATTCGTAATGAATGGAATCCGGAGTGATTTTTATCTTTTGTAACGGAATTCCCTGAGCCCTCTGTTGCGGTATATCAATCGTTCCTGAATATCTATCCTGATTTTGCTGCAGATGAGTTATAATTATTAACTCCTGACCATGGATCTGTATAGCTCCTTTCCATTTTTCCCCAACAGATTGAGCGTGAACATAGTTAATGGAGATAAATGTCACTATAATGACTGCTAAGGATAGCAATCTCTTGTATATCAACGAATCCATTATACTCTCCCAATAATTTAATCTGAATAAATTTGGCCCGATCCTATCTGACAACCATCCAAATAATTAAACTAACCAGTATAATATAAAAAAGAACCGCCAACCCCTTTCGTCCATGATTAATAGTAATTCCCAGGCCGCTCTTCTTTGCTATAAAAAATCGTTTATCAGACGGATTATAGTAAATAACCCCACCCATCCAATATTCGTCAAGCATTTCAGGGTATTTTGTATCAATCGTTGCTCTAATTGCTTCATTCAATGAACTCTTCCGTAATTTTATCAGTGAAACAGTCATTACAAGATCGATAATTATAATAGTTATTATAATGGATGCAAACAGCACAGCCGATATATGATATTTTATTTGATCATAAAAAAGGCTGTAGTTAAAGAGAGACAAAATGAGTAAGAAGTAAAAGAACAGGTTAAATATGAATAACTTATTTTTGGTATCGTGGTATTCTTTTACATTTTCCCCGAATTTTATTTGACCCGATTGTGATTCTGCAAGAAGCTGGTTTATTCTCATGTCCCAGTATTTGGCCGAATAAAAAATTGAAAAGGAGACCAGTATCTCAAAAGTCACAAATAACGAAAGAAACAGGTTTCTGCCGACGTACCAGTCAGGTTGACCGGATAATGTAAAATGAATAGGAATAATCCCTTCTGCGGGAATCATCAGGTATAACCACATTGTCGTTAAAACAAGAATCAATAAATAAGGCATTATTACCAGTGTAAATGGAAAATCTTTTTGCATTTTCAGTCACCTCATTACTGATTTTATAAAACTACTCCAGGTTTCAATCACCCAACTTTATAAACCTCATGATTTTAAAGTGTCTACTAACTTAGATTTTTTAAGAACAGGTTCAAATAAAATATTCAATTTTAAATGTTAATATTGAACACTGTTACAATTATATATCGTTAGTAAAATAAAAAAGGCCTTCGTATGAAGGCCTTTTTTTATGATTATCAGATTTATATAATTCTAAATCATTCTTCTTTATCTTCTTCGGCACCAAGTGCTTCAAAGACCCGACTTGCAGCTTCGACATCTTCCATTTCAGATTTTGCACCGACAATGAGATCTCTGTATTTGCGCAAGCCTGTACCAGCCGGAACTTTTTGTCCGACCACGACATTTTCTTTCAGTCCAAGTAATCCGTCTCCTTTAGCTTCAATTGAGGCTTGAGACAAGACTTTCGTTGTTTCCTGGAAGGAAGCGGCAGATAACCAGCTTTCCGTAGAGAGAGCGGCTCTTGTAATACCCAACAGAATTGGTCGGGATATCGCAGGTTTGGCTTCTCTTACCTGAATTTCCTGTTTGTTATCTTTGATCAACTTAGAATTAGTTTCACGTACTTCCCGACGTTCCAGTACATCACCTAATGAAAGATCACTATCACCCGGATCGGTTATTACGTATTTACCAATAAGTTTGTCGTTGGTATTGTTAACTTCAAACCGGTCGATTTTGTCACCTTCCAGATACATTGTATCACCCGGATCCGTTATTTCAACCTTCTGCATCATTGTGCGAACAATCGTTTCTATGTGTTTGTCATTGATCTTCACACCCTGCAGACGGTAAACTTCCTGAATCTCATTCACGAGATAAGACTGAACGGCATATGGCCCGAGAATATTCAAAATATCCTGTGGCATGATAGAACCATCAGATAATGGTTGACCTACTTGTACAAAATCATTTTCCTGAACAAGGATGTGCTTGGAAAGTGGTACAAGATACGTTTTGGTTTCCGTACCGTCTTTGGTCGTTACAATGACCTCCTGAGAACCACGTTTACGATTACCCATCTTGACGATACCGTCAATCTCGGAAACAACAGCAGGATCGCTTGGTGGACGCGCTTCAAACAATTCGGTTACACGCGGCAGACCGGCTGTAATATCTTTAGATTTACCGGCGGCACGTGGAATCTTGGCCATTGTTTGTCCGGCTGTAACCGGATCGCCGTCATCCACAATAACGTGAGCACCAACCGGCAGCGTCATTTCTCGCATACGGTCCTTTTCACCTTTCACGATCAATGTCGGAACAAGTGTTTTATCTTTGGAATCAGTGATTACTTTCTCTTTGTGGCCTGTCTGTGAGTCCGTCTCCTCGGTAAAGGTTACATTTTCAATCATGTCTTTGTATTCAACCTTACCATTCAGCTCGGAAATGATCAGAGCATTGTACGGATCCCATTTACAAACCGGGACACCTTTGGGAATAATATCGCCTTCTTCGACAAGCAGCTCAGAACCGTAAGGAACGTTATACTGAGCAAGCACTTTCTCGGTATCGTCAACGATCTTTATTTCACCAACACGGCTCAAAACGATTCGATGTTCTTCTTCGCCATCATCGTAGTTAACGACCCGGATATTATCGAATTCAACCTTACCACCGAATTTGGTTTTGTGTTGAGATTCCTGCTCGAGTCGGGATGCCGTACCACCAACGTGGAAAGTTCGCAGCGTTAACTGAGTACCCGGTTCACCAATTGACTGAGCAGCAACAACACCTACTGCTTCACCAACCTGAACCATCTTACCACGGGCGAGGTCGCGGCCATAACATTTGGCACATACACCTCGCTCAGCTTCGCATGTCAATACAGAACGGATCTCAACTTCTTCAATCGAAGTTTCGGCAATCTTCTTCGCGATCCTCTCATCAATAAGTTCGTTAGCAGGTACGATAAGTTCATCAGTAAGCGGATCATATACATCATGTAATGAAACACGGCCTATGATACGTTCTTCAAGGCTTTCAACGATATCCTCGTTATCCTTCAACGCTTTCATTTTAATACCACGAAGGGTACCGCAATCAATATCGTTGATAATAACGTCTTGAGAAACATCAACCAATCGTCTTGTCAGATAACCGGCATCTGCTGTTTTAAGAGCGGTATCAGCCAGACCTTTACGAGCACCGTGTGTTGAGATAAAATACTCAAGTACGGTCAGACCTTCTTTGAAACTGGAGAGAATCGGATTCTCAATAACTTCACTGCCTGTGTTCAAAGAACTCTTTTGCGGTTTAGCCATCAAACCACGCATACCGCCAAGCTGGCGAATCTGTTCTTTAGAACCACGAGCACCGGAATCGGCCATCATATAAACGGGGTTGAAACCTTCTTTGTCGTTTTGAAGAGCCTTGAACAAGGTCTCAGAGACGCGGTTGGTTACACTTGTCCATTTATCAATTACCTGATTATAACGCTCATTATCGGTAATGAAACCATTCTCATAACGTTCCTGAATATCCGCAACTTCGTCCTGCGTATTTTCAATAAGCTCGGCTTTCTCTTTCGGAATTACGATGTCTTCCAGGTTAAATGACAAACCACCACGGGTAGCTGTCTCAAAACCAAGTTCTTTCATCTTATCCAAAAATTCAGCGGCTTCATCCGTACCACCTACATTGAATACCTCTGAAATCAGGGAACGAAGTTCTTTCTTACCGAATGTTTGATTCTTGAACGGAATACCTTCCGGAGTAATCTGATTGAAAATCACACGGCCGGTAGTTGTCTTAATGGTATCGAATTTCTTCTCACCATTGACTTCTCTTTCGATACGGAGATTTATCTTTGCATGCGTTTCAATTTTACCCTGGTCATGAGCTATGATAACTTCATCAGCCGAATAGAATGTCTTCCCTTCGCCTTTTTTATCATTTCCGATCTTAGTCAGGTAATAGATACCCAATACCATATCCTGAGAAGGTACGGCAATTGGTCCACCATTAGCCGGACTCATAATATTGTGAGATCCAAGCATCAGAACCGATGCTTCCAAAATAGCGTCATGACTCAATGGTAAGTGAACAGCCATCTGGTCACCGTCGAAGTCAGCATTGAAAGCCGTACATGACAGTGGGTGCAGACGAATGGCTTTTTCTTCAATTAAGACCGGCTGGTAAGCCTGAATACCTAAACGGTGCAAGGTTGGAGCACGGTTCAGCATAATCGGGTGTCCGTCAATAACATTCTCGAGAACATCCCAAACTACCTGATCGCGACGATCTACAACTTTCTTGGCACTTTTAACCGTTTTGACATACCCACGTTCAATAAGACGACGGATAATGAACGGTTTATACAATTCTACAGCCATTTCTTTAGGCAGACCACATTGATTCATTTTCAATTCGGGTCCTACCACAATTACAGAACGGCCGGAATAATCTACACGTTTACCAAGCAGGTTCTGACGGAAACGTCCCGTTTTACCTTTCAGCATATCACTGAGAGATTTCAACGGACGGTTATTACTGCGAACGGCATTTGATTTACGTGAGTTATCGAACAGTGAATCGACTGCTTCCTGAAGCATGCGTTTTTCGTTACGCAAAATAACATCAGGTGCTTTAATATCGATTAATCGCTTAAGACGATTATTACGAATGATAACCCTGCGATATAAATCATTAAGGTCTGAAGTAGCGAAACGGCCACCTTCCAACGGTACCAATGGTCTCAGTTCCGGTGGAATAACAGGTATCACACGCATTACCATCCATTCCGGACGGTTTTCAATATTTCTGTTAGCATAACGAAATGACTCGATGACCTGAAGACGTTTCAGGTATTTTTTCTTACGCATCATCGAGGTTTCGTTCTTGACCAATTCACGATATTTATAGGCATCCTTGTCAAGATCCATTTTACTCAAAAGAGCTTCGATGGCTTCAGCACCCATTTTTACTACGAATTTGTCAGGATCTTCTTCATCCATTTCGTAATGTTCTTCGGGTAACTGACTCAGAATATCGTGATATTCTTCTTCCGTTAACATATCGCCCATTTTATACCCTAAATCGCGGGCTAAACCGGGCTGTATTACTACGAAACTTTCATAGTAAATGATTTTTTCCAAACTCTTGGCTGAAATACCGAGGAGATTGGCAATTTTACTTGGCAGAGATTTAAAATACCAGATATGAACAACAGGAACAGATAGCGTAATGTGTCCCATGCGTTCACGACGAACCGCTTTTCTTGTTACTTCCACACCACAGCGATCACAGATAATACCTTTATAACGGATTCTTTTATATTTACCGCAATGGCATTCCCAATCTTTCACCGGACCGAAGATTTTCTCACAGAACAAACCGTCTTTTTCCGGTTTGAACGTTCTGTAATTAATCGTCTCGGGAGTCAACACCTCTCCATGTGAACGGGAAAGGATTGCTTCCGGTGATGCGAGTGAAATACGTATTTGATTAATTTCTTTAGCCATAATTGATTCTGCTACTTATTTGACAAGGATGTATGCAACTTCCAATTTTGCAATTGAGGATAACTATGCCAGCTCTCCTTATTTATTAATATCAACTTCGAGTCCAAGACCCTGAAGCTCACGAACCAATACGTTAAATGATTCAGGAGTACCACCTTCCGGCAGGTTTTCTCCTTTAACGATTGCTTCATACACTTTCGATCGGCCCTTGACATCATCACTTTTAACAGTGAGCATCTCCTGGAGAATATTGGCAGCACCATAAGCATAGAGTGCCCAAACCTCCATCTCACCCAGACGCTGACCACCGAATTGTGCTTTACCACCCAGCGGTTGCTGTGTTATAAGTGAATATGGTCCAATTGACCGTGAGTGCATTTTATCTTCAACAAGGTGATTAAGCTTCAACATATAGATGTATCCGACTGTGGTCTGTTGAGCGAAACGCTCTCCTGACCGACCATCGTGCAGATAAACCCTGGCATCTTTAGGAAGATCGGCTTCCTTAAGCCAGTATTTAACATCATCAGATTTAGCTCCATCGAAAATAGGAGTTGCAAACTTGACACCTAACCTTTTTCCGGCCCAGCCAAGTATTGTTTCATATATCTGTCCCAGGTTCATACGTGATGGCACGCCAAGCGGGTTAAGTACGATATCGACAGGTGTACCGTCTTCCATAAATGGCATGTCCTCTATAGGAACAACTTTAGCTACCACACCTTTATTACCGTGGCGTCCGGCCATCTTATCACCAACCTGAAGCTTACGCTTCTTGGCAATATAAACTTTGGCTTTCTGTATAATACCCGGCGGCAATTCATCACCTACCTGAATCTGATATTTACTTCTCTTCAGGTCCGTTTCATATTCGCGGCGTTTCTCACGATAGTTCAAACAAAGCCTGCGAACAAGCTCATCGATTTTTTTGTCTCCTGTCCAATTCAGCTTCATGCTGAGTTTGTACGGATTCATTTCCTCGAAAAGCTTTTTGGTGTATTTAACACCTTCCGGAACAACTTCTTCATCAGTTTTGGTACGGACGCCCGGAGATGTATAATCTTTTAGAATACCATACATCCGTTCGATCCAATCTCTATTCAACTTGTCCAGTCGGGCCTCATACGTCTCAACTTGTTTTTCGACAAGTTCTTTCTCTTTTTTACGAGAGTAATTCTCTTCTCGTTTTCTGCTGAAGAGCTTAGTACTGATGACTGTACCCTTAACACCGGGAGGCGTTTTGAGTGAAGCGTCCTTAACATCACCGGCTTTATCACCGAAAATAGCTCTCAATAATTTTTCTTCCGGTGTAGGATCCGTTTCCCCTTTAGGTGTAATTTTACCTATTAATATATCACCGGGTTCTACCTTGGCACCTATGCGAATGATACCATTTTCATCCAGGTTCCTCGTTGCTTCTTCACTGACATTCGGTATTTCACGCGTCAGTTCTTCTTCACCCCGTTTGGTGTCGCGAACCTGAAGTTCAAATTCGGTTACGTGCAATGAAGTATAGATGTCGTCTCGAACAACACGTTCACTAATGACGATAGCATCCTCAAAGTTATAACCACGCCATGGCATGAATGCCACGAGTATGTTTCGACCCAGTGCCAATTCACCACTTTCGGTTGCACATCCGTCAGCTATTGGCGTTCCGTCTTCAACTTTATCACCAACTTTTACAAGCGGGCGTTGATTGGCGGTGGTATCCTGGTTAGTTCTTTCAAATTTTCTGAGTGTATACGATACGATACCATCATCAAAATGTGCCAGGGATTCCAACTCATCCCTTTCATATTTGATGCGGATCTCGGTACCACTTACATAAACAACTTCCCCTTTACCGGTTGCGGTGATTATGGCGCGTGAGTCTTTAGCTGCACGGTGTTCCATTCCGGTACCGACAATGGGTGCTTCCGGACGAACCAGAGGCACTCCCTGGCGCTGCATGTTTGATCCCATCAAAGCACGGTTAGCGTCATCGTGTTCGATAAACGGAATCAGTGATGCTGCAACAGATGTAATCTGATTAGGTGCAACGTCCATGTACTCGATCGATGAAGAACGAGTCAGGGCAACGTTACCATCTCTCATCCGGGAAAAAATCAGATCATTTTTAAATTTTGCTTTATCATCGAGGGGAGCATTTGCCTGTGCAATGACAGTTTCATCTTCTTGCTCTGCAGATAAATATTCAACTTCTTCAGATACTTTACCCTTTGAGACTTTTCTGTAAGGAGTTTCGATAAAACCGAAATCATTCACTTTAGCATGAACACAAAGTGATGAAATAAGACCAATATTTGGTCCCTCAGGTGTCTCGATAGGACATAAGCGTCCATAATGTGTATAATGGACGTCTCGAACCTCAAAACCGGCACGTTCACGTGTCAAACCACCCGGACCGAGAGCCGACATACGACGTTTGTGCGTCAATTCAGCCAGCGGATTCGTCTGGTCCATAAACTGTGATAACTGGTTCGTACCAAAGAATGTGTTGATAACACTTGAAATAGTACGGGCATTAACCAGATCCTGAGGTGTGAATTGCTCGGCATCCCTTGAGTTCATTCGCTCACGAATAGTTCTGGACATACGTGCCAGTCCGATAGCGAATTGCTGACCGAGCTGTTCGCCCACTGTACGTACCCGACGGTTACTCAGGTGGTCAATATCGTCAACCTGTGACTTCAGGTTCTTCAGTCGAATAACTTCTTTGGTTATATTGACAATATCCTGAAGGGTGAGAACCGTCAATTCATAATCTATATCCTGACGCAGACGTTTATTCAAACGATAACGGCCCACTTCACCAAGATCATATTTCTTGTCACTAAAGAAGAGACGTTCCAGCACCGAGCGAGCGGTTTCCGGATCCGGCATTTCACCGGTACGGATCTGGCGATAAACTTCGGCAAGTGCTGTTTCCTCGTTATACGTTGAATCCTTGCGAAGGGTATTAATGACAACGGAACGATCAGCATCTTCAGCCGATATTTTCAATATCAGGACAGAATTAACTTTAGCTTCCTTAAGTACATCGTAATCTTCTTCCGTCAACTCATGATCTCTTGGAAGAATGATGTTTCTCTTGGTAGCTTCTTCAATTTCACCTGTTTCTTCATCAATGACTTCTTCTGTTACTTCATTGACGATATCCGTGGCGAGTCGTTCTCCGACTACATCTTTGTTATATTCTTTTTTATTCTTGAAGCTACGTTCTTCAGACAGGTCGAACAGCCTGAGGATATCATAATCCGTAGGATACCCAAGGGCCCGTAAAAGTGTCGTTACCGGTAATTTTTTCTTTCTGTCGATATAGGCCCATAATACATCCCTGATATCGGTTGTCAATTCAATCCATGAACCTTTGAAAGGAATAACCCGGGCAGAATATAGTTGAGTACCGTTCGGGTGTACAGACTGACCAAAGAAGACACCAGGTGAACGGTGTAATTGACTTACGATAACCCTTTCGGCACCATTGATTATAAAAGTTCCGCGATTAGTCATCCACGGCAAATCTCCCAGAAATACCTCCTGTTCGATAGTCTCTGAAGCTTCATCCGATTGGTCGACGGACGACAATCGAAGCTTAGCTTTTAACGGAACGGCATACGACAGGCCCCTATCCTGACACTCTTTAACAGTGTATTTAGGAGTATCGATATCGTAACTGATATATTCCAGGATATGCTGTTCCCTTGAATCCTGAATTGGAAAATTTTCTTTGAATATTTGCTCTAGCCCAATTTCCTCACGATCTTCCGGAGCCAAATCCCATTGTGTGAATCTTTTGAAAGATCCTATTTGAATTGCAAGAAAATCTGGGTAATCTAATATAGTCTTGGTACGTGCGAAAGAGATGCGATTGGTAATAGGTAAAGTTGCAGCTTTAGTACTCAAGGATACCTCGCTTTTTATTAAAAGTGGAAGTGTTCGTTTTTTCTATTAGATGAACACTTGAAGAAACAAAATCTGTTGACGAATAAATAAGTACTGTACAGGAGTACAGACGGCGATAGCCAATACCGTTTAACGGCATTGGCTATAACTTTATTGCGATCTTAAAAAACAATTTTACTTATTTAAGTTCGACTTCTGCACCAGCTTCAGTCAATTTGTCTTTAATTGACTCAGCCTCTTCTTTAGCTACATCTTCTTTAATGTTGCTTGGAGCGCTGTCAACAAGTTCTTTAGCTTCTTTCAGTCCAAGACCGGTAAGAGCACGAACCTCTTTAATAACGGCAATTTTATTACCGCCAACAGATTTCAATACAACAGTAAATTCAGTTTGTTCTTCTTCAGCAGCCTGACCACCATCAGCAGCAGGTCCAGCAACTGCAACTGCTGCAGCAGCCGGCTTGATACCATATTCTTCTTCAAGAATTTGTGCTAACTCGTTAGCTTCTTTAATCGTCAGGTTGACCAATTGTTCTGCTAAATCTTTAACGTCAGCCATTTTTATAGTTCTCCGATTAGTAGATTTTAGATTATTTGAATTTCGTTTATGTTACTTTTCTTCTTTTTCCGCAATTTGTTTTACGGAGCCTAGTATGTTGGATCCCTGTGCTTGTAATCCACTAACAATATTGGATACAGGTGATAGAAGCAGCCCAATAATATCTCCAATGATCTCGGTTTTCGATTTCATCGAAGCCAGTTGACTCAACTGATTACTATCGAAGACTTGACCTTCGATATATGCCATCTGAAAGGATGGTTTTTTGTTTTTATCAAAAAACTTCTTCAGTATTTTTGCCGGTTTACCTAAATCTTCTTTTGCAAAGATAAAAGCTGTTTGCCCGGCAAGCGAGTCATACACTTCTTCATCATATCCGCCTATCTCATCCATAGCACGGTGAACAAGTGTGTTTTTGTATACTTTGTACGTAATATCTTCATTTTTAAATTCGCCACGAAGCGAATTTACATCAGCAACAGACATCCCGGAATAATTCGCAATATAGAGGGCATCTGCATTATTGAGATTGTCCTTTAGTTCATCGACTATTGCTTGCTTATCTGCTTTTGTCGCCATCTTACATTTCCTCTTTATACTTTTTTGAAACGGCTTTTAATAGTTTCAACAATTAACGTGTCTGTACAACTGATCGACTGATAGGTATGCTTGGCCCCATCGTTGAACTCATAAAAATACTTCTGATATAGAGTCCTTTTGATGATGCCGGACGAAGCCTTGCCACCGTTGTTAAAAATGCCTGGGCATTTTCCTGTATGGCATTAGCTTCGAAACTGGCTTTGCCAATCGATGTATGCAGAATTCCGAATTTATCAACACGGAAATCAATCTTACCAGCTTTCACCTCATTAATAGCGTCAGCTACATCCATAGTAACCGTTCCGCTTTTGGGGTTAGGCATCAAACCTCTGGGACCAAGAACGCGTCCCAATTTTCCCAGTTTTCCCATTACATCAGGCGTAGCCACAATTACATCGATATCTGTCCATCCGCCTTCAATTTTTTCGATGTATTCATCCAAACCGACAAAATCAGCACCGGCTTCTTTAGCTTCATCCTGTTTAGCAGGATTGACCAAGGCCAATACACGTACAGATTTACCGGTTCCATGAGGCAAAGAAACAGTACCACGTACCATCTGATCGGCATGCCTGGGATCAACCCCGAGGCGTATATCCATATCTATGGATGCATCAAATTTCGTGGTTGCCGTTTTTTTCAGTAATTCAGCAGCTTCTTCGAGGCTATATTCTTTATTAGCTTCAATCATCTCAGCTGCTTGTCGATATTTCTTCCCTTTTTTTGCCATCTTTAATAACTATAAACTTTTGCCCTATACTTGCATGAATTATTTGTTACGATTAACACGGAGACCCATACTGCGAGCTGTACCGGCTACCATTTCTGCACCGGCTTCCACGTCAAATGCATTCAAGTCAGGCATTTTTTGTTCAGCAATTTCTTTGCATTGTGACCAGCTCACAGAACCAACTTTTACTCTGTTAGGTTCTCCGGAACCGGATTGTATTTTTGCAGCTTTCTTCAAGAGAACAGCCGCAGGCGGAGTCTTGGTTATGAATGTAAAGGATTTATCCGTGTAAACAGTGATTTCAACAGGTACAATTGTCCCTGCCTTATCTTGTGTTTTAGCATTAAACGCTTTACAAAACTCCATGATATTAACACCAGCCTGACCAAGAGCGGGCCCTACCGGTGGAGCAGGATTTGCCTGACCGCCAACGATCTGGAGTTTTACGACTTTATCTACTTTCTTTGCCATAAGTGGTTCGGTAAATTGACGAGTTAATCTCTATTTAATATTCCTGTGATTTTACCTTATACTCGATCTCTGAGTACCCTGAATTAATCTTCAGGCTCAACTTGATTTACATCTACTTCGACCGGTGTTTTTCTTCCAAAAATACTTACTAATACTCTTAGTTTGAGTTTATCGGGAAACACTTCTTCAACTGTTCCGTCAAAACCTTTAAACGGTCCGTCTACAACTTTCACCATGTCACCTTCACTAAAAGGTATTTCAACGAGTCCACCGGTCGCAAGCATCTCTTTATTTTCTGTTACGCGACCCAGTATTCTGTCAACTTCTTCCTTTTTGAGCGGTGTCGGTCGAGTACTGGATTTATCATTCTTTAAAAATCCGATAACTGAAGGTGCATTAGATATTAATTGATTTACATTATCATCATAAACAGCTTCAATTAACATATAACCCGGGAAAAAATTCTTCTCCCGTGTCCTTTTCTTACCTGATCTAATCTCTATTACGGTTTCTGTCGGTATCATTACTTCCGTAATCTTATCTTCCAGTCCCTGTAAAGCTATCTCTCTTTCAAGATATTCCTTTACCTTTTTTTCATGACCGGAAAAACACCGGACTACATACCAATTTTTTTGACGTTCAGCCATCATTTATATAGAAACTCTAAAACTGTACTGTATACTTGATCGACACCAAATATGAAAATGGCCAATATTATCGAAAATATTACGACCACTACCGTATTATCAACCAATTCTTTTTGCGAAGGCCAGGTAACTTTCTTCATTTCCTTTTTAACACCTTCGAAAAACTCTTTTATCTTATCCATAATAGATCCTCAGGCAAATCAATGTTTGCACGGGTGGAGGGACTCGAACCCCCAACCAATGGTTTTGGAGACCACTACTCTTCCAATTGAGCTACACCCGTACGCTTTTACAAGCGTATTTAAAACCTTATTCAATAATTTTTGTTACCACACCGGCACCTACGGTACGGCCACCTTCACGGATAGCAAAGCGCAAGCCTTCCTCCATGGCCACCGGTTGGATCAATTCGACTGCAAGGTTTACATTATCGCCCGGCATGACCATCTC
>DATFMH010000229.1:0-11659 GCA_035267045.1 Balneolales bacterium | reverse complement strand
TAATATGTTCCGATACAGGGAAAAGCGATCAGCGGTCAAATGAACATGTTGGCGAATGTTTTTTTAATATCAGGTTATTAATTAGGGGATTAGAAACCGGATGGTCAGGATTGAAGGGATGGATTAGGATTATTTAAGCCACAGATATTTTAAGCGTAGAGCAAAGAGCATAGCGAAATTTGGAATTAGACAGATAGATTTGTTGGGATTTTCATATTCAGGGATGATTGGATTGTGTTTGCAATTCTTTAATCCATCAATCCTATAAATCTAAATACTGACTGACCTGTGCTACCTTCGGTTATGTTTATGCCCTATTCACGAGACTTCGGATCGGGGACCGGAATGTCTTTTTAGTTGATAGTTTGTAGTTTGTGGTTTTTAGTTGGTAGTTATCCATATCTAATATTTCTTTAATCCGCGATTATCTGTAGCTAAAAATCCGTTATCCGGAACAAAAAAGCCCGGCCCTTTAACAGAACCGGGCTTAAACATTTTAAAACGTTAACTGCATCAACTTTCCGCTTTGCCGGCCTTGACCATATTGCGCAATACATTGTGCAGGATACCACCGTTCCGGTAATAATCTATTTCAACCGGAGTATCGATACGGCAAATCGTATTAAATTCGACTTTCGTACCGTCTTCTTTAGTAGCGGTTACTTTTACTTTCTGCTTGGGTTTGAGATCGTCATCAACTTCGATATCGAAGTGTTCCGTACCATCGAGCCCCAGTTTCTTATAGCTTTCACCATCTTCAAACTGTAACGGAAGAACGCCCATACCTACCAGGTTGGAACGGTGAATTCGCTCATACGATTCAGCTAAAACAGCTTTGACACCAAGTAAAATCGTACCTTTGGCCGCCCAGTCACGTGACGACCCGGTACCATATTCCTTACCGGCTAAAACAATCAGCGGAGTATTATTGGCTTTATATTTTTCAGCCGCTTCAAAGATACTCGTGATTTTATTTTCAGGCAGATAATTGGTAAGTCCGCCTTCCGTACCGGGTGCCATTTGATTTTTCAAACGAACATTGGCAAAAGTACCGCGGGTCATGACCCGGTCGTTACCACGACGAGATCCATATGAGTTGAAATCTTCTTTCTCAACCCCGTGATCGATTAAATATTCACCGGCAGGCGCGTCTTCTTTTATAGCACCGGCAGGCGAAATATGGTCGGTTGTGATGGAGTCGCCAACTTTAACAAGGACGCGTGCCCCTTTAATGGCCTCGATCGGTTCGGCATCTTCCGACATGTCGATGAAGAAGGGAGGTTCCTGTATATATGTGGATTTTTCATCCCAATCGAAAAGCTCACCGCCGGTTACCGGAATCTCATTCCACTTTGGATTTGATTCAGCTATACCATCATAATTTTTCTTAAAGAGATCGGGACGAACAGCATCATCAAGATGTTCCAAAATCTCTTTTGAGGTCGGCCAGATATCTTTCAGGTAAACATCATTACCTTCTTTATCTGTACCGATCGGATCTTTGGTCAGATCCACATCCACGCTGCCGGCCAGTGCATAGGCAACAACCAGTGGTGGAGATGCCAGGTAGTTGGCTTTCACATTCTGATGAATACGTCCTTCGAAGTTACGGTTACCTGATAACACACCGGCAACGATGAGATCACCATCTAAAACAGCCGCTTCCACAGGTTCCGGCAAAGGGCCGGAATTACCGATACAGGTTGTACATCCATAACCGACAAGATTAAATCCGAGTTTATCGAGATATGGTGTTAAACCGGCTTCTTCGAGATAATCGGTTACAACACGTGATCCCGGTGCCAGGGATGTTTTAACGTAAGGAGGCACTTTCAATCCTTTTTCAACAGCTTTCTTGGCGAGGATACCGGCACCTAACATAACCGACGGGTTTGATGTGTTGGTACAACTGGTGATAGCGGCGATAACCACATCACCATGTTTCATGTCAATTTCCTGTCCATTTTTATATTTGCCACGATTCTTAAGCGCTTCTTTGGAAAGGGCAAAACCTTTGGTCTGTTCTTCGCTAACCAGCGATTTGTTGAATTCCTCTTTCATATTTGTAAGTGTGATCCGGTCTTGTGGACGTTTAGGTCCGGCAAGTGACGGTTCCACATCACTCAGATCCAGGTGCAATGTGTCACTGTACATCGGATCTTCGGTATCATCCGTACGGAAAATGCCTTGTTCTTTTGTATACCTGCGAACCAGTTCAACCTGCTCATCCGAACGGCCGGTTCTGCTCATATAACGAAGTGATTCGTCATCAATAGGGAAGAATCCCATAGTAGCGCCGTATTCGGGAGACATGTTTGCGATCGTTGCACGGTCGGGCAGGCTCATGCTGCTCAAACCTTCTCCATAAAACTCTACGAATTTCCCTACAACACCCTTTTTACGCAGCATCTGTGTAATGGTGAGTGTCATATCCGTTGCCGTAACACCTTCATTCAGTTTTCCGGTCAATTTAAAACCAACGACTTTAGGGAGCAGCATATAAATCGGCTGACCGAGCATGACAGCCTCGGCTTCAATACCTCCGACACCCCAACCAACGACACCAAGGCCGTTAATCATAGTCGTGTGCGAATCGGTTCCGACTAAGGTATCGGGATAAGCCACGATACCATCATCTTCCGGCCTTGTAAATACTCCTTTGGCCAGGTATTCCAGGTTTATCTGGTGGATAATACCTCTTGAGGGAGGTACCACACTAAAATTTTCAAATGCTTTTTGTCCCCAGCGCAAAAACTCATACCGCTCACGATTCCTATCAAATTCCTTTTCGGCATTAAACATGAATGCATAACTCTGTCCGAAGGTATCGACTTGTACCGAGTGGTCGATAACAAGGTCGACAGGAACTTGCGGATTGATCTTTTCAGGATCGCCACCCATACGCGACATAGCCGAACGCAAAGCGGCCAAATCAACTACGGCCGGAACACCTGTAAAATCCTGCAATACGACGCGTGCGGGTTTATAAGGTATCTCCGTATCTTTGACGTTATAAGGATCGTAATTGGCTATTTTCTCTACATCCTCTTTGGTTACGATATGATCATCACATTCGCGGAGTACAGCTTCGAGTAAAACCTTGATGGAAAAAGGGAGCCGGTGAATATTGGGATATCCCTGTTTTGCCAATTCCTCGAGACTATACATGTAAGCTTTTCCTGATCCGGTGTCGAATGTCTTTCGTGCGCCAAACAGGTTTTTCTTATCACTCATATATATTCCTTAATCTCAGTTTAATAGTGTCACTTTTCAATTTCATCTAACAGGCAGGTGCGTAATCGTCTATTTTCCCGCCAAAACGTTTATACTCTCAAAATGAGCTTAAAAACTCTGAATTTTTTTTGATGTCTTAGAAAATACGATAAAGAAATGAGAATTTCTGATTGTTTAGAAAAGTGCTTTTTATCTGTTCATTGATTTATCAGGCCGAACAATATCCGTTTCAAAACGATAACAGAATACAAAAACAATAACGCCGGCATGAATTTGATATTGCAAATAAAACATTAGCGCGTTATCTTACTGAACTTTATAAAAAAGCCAAAAAATCTAAGCAACCGTGGATACAAATAGCTTTAAAACTTTTTCAGCAAAACCTGAAGATATAAATAAAAAATGGGTACTGGTAGATGCCGAAGGTCAAACCCTTGGCCGTCTCTCCAGTAAGATTGCCAGCATTTTGCGTGGTAAAACGAAACCTGAATTTACACCGCACATGGATACCGGTGATAACGTACTTGTTATCAACGCGGAAAAAGTAAAATTATCCGGCAAGAAATTAACGGATAAAACGTACTTCCGTCATACCGAATATCCGGGCGGCGAGCGTTTTACTACACCTGAAGAAATGTTAGAGAAAAATCCGACATTTCTGATCAGCAATGCTGTTAAGGGGATGCTCCCTAAAAACAAACTGGGACGCAAACTCTTGAAAAATCTTAGGGTCTATGCTGGCCCCGTGCACCCACACACAGCACAAAAAGCAGAAAAAATAACGTTATAATATTTCACAACATTTAATAAATGGTACAGCAGCAAAGTTACATAGGACGAAGAAAGACATCTACCGCCCGTGTTTATATTAAACCGGGTAACGGTGAAATTATCGTCAACAAGAAAAAGCTGGAAGATTATTTCCCACTGAAAAATCACCAGATTGCTGCCACACTTCCCCTGGCATTAACAGAAATGACAGGGAAATACGATATTATAGTAACAGTATCGGGTGGTGGATTATCCGGACAGTCCGGTGCCGTTTCGTTGGGTTTAGCCCGTGCTCTCGATGATTTGAATGAAGATGTGCATGGTAAACTTAAATCTAACGGACTTCTTACACGCGATGACCGTATGGTTGAGCGTAAGAAATACGGCCGGCCAAAAGCCAGAAAAAGATTCCAGTTTTCCAAACGTTAATATTCGTCCTTACAGCACAAAATTACATAATCACACATACGCAGTGATCGATGAGCTGAGTGTCGGGCGATATTGCCTGATGTGCGCATCGAGTAGATCTGTGTAGAGGACTAACTCAAAAAATACATAACATTATGCCAGAAGCAGCTTCATTAGAAGAGCTCCTTAAAGCAGGGGCACATTTCGGGCACCTTACCCGAAGGTGGAATCCCAAAATGCAGGAATTCATATTCATGCAACGTAACGGGATCCACATAATCGATCTCAAAAAAACACAAAAACATTTACAGGATTCACTCGACGCTGTTAGCCGGGTAGCCCGTTCAGGTAAAAAAGTCCTGTTTGTCGGTACCAAGAAACAAGCTCAGGAAATTGTTAAAAACGAGGCTCTGCGTTGCGGTATGCCTTATGTTACCAACCGTTGGTTAGGTGGTATGCTCACAAATTTCAGCACCGTCCGCAAGAGTATTGCACGCATGGAAGAGATCGACAACATGCAGAAAGACGGTACCTACGAGAGTATTACCAAGAAAGAACGTTTGATGCTCGACCGGGAGAAAGCCAAACTCGAAAAAGTATTAGCCGGTATTGCAAACATGCCCCGTCTTCCCGGTGCTATCTTCGTAGTAGACACCGTAAAGGAAAATATAGCCATGAACGAGGCTATTAAATTAAATATCCCGATCTTCGCGCTGGTGGATACCAACTGTGATCCGGATATACCCGATTATATTATTCCTTGCAATGATGATGCTTCACGCACCATTCAGCTGATCACTTCAAACTTTGCTGATGCTATTGTAGAAGGTGCAGCCGAAAGAGAAGCTTACGAGGAAGAGCAGCTTGCACAGGAAGCTGTAACAGAAATTGATTCTGATTCGGCGACTAAAGAAAAAGCCAAAGACCTGGCTAAAGATTTGAAAGCTAGTGATGACGAAGATGAGGAAAAGAAACCCAAACGCAAACGTCGTCGCAAAACTTCTTCGAAAAAGAAAAGTAAAGAAGACGAAGAGTAATATTTATATGAAGCTGGGGATTTTATCCCCGGCTTTCATTTTCTACTAACATCCTATTTCGTTCATAAGAGAAACTGACACTTCAAAGCAAAATATTCTAAAAAGAATGAGCATTTCAGCAGCAGATGTAAAAGCATTACGAGACAGAACCGGTGCGGGGATGATGGATTGTAAAAAGGCTCTAAAAGAAGCCGATGGCGATATGGACGCCGCAATTGAAATCCTTCGTAAAAAAGGACAAAAAGTATCTGAAAAACGCGCCGACAGAGAAGCTAATCAAGGTATTATCGTTACACATATCAACGATGCAAAGAATAAAGCCGTTGCCCTGGCTCTGAATTGCGAAACCGACTTTGTTGCCCGTAATGATGAATTCATACAGGCTGCCAAAGACTTCGCAAAACTGGCGTTCGATAATAATATTACTGATACCGACGCTCTGCATAAAGAAAGCCTTAACGGTAATACCGTTGAAGAATATCTTAAAGAGCTGGTTGGTAAAATCGGTGAGAAAATAGAAATCAGCCGTATCGAATTAATCGATTCCAAAGGGTCTATCCTGTCATACATACATCCCGGAAATCAATTGGCCGTATTGGTCGAGTTTGATAATAAACTGGATGATGAAGAGATCGGCAAGAATGTAGCTATGCAGGTAGCTGCCATGAATCCGATTGCCGTTACTAAAGATGGCGTGGATAAGACCATTATCGAAAAAGAACTCGAAATTGCCAGGCAGCAACTTCTCAACGAAGGGAAACCCGAGCATATCGCCGATAAAGCCGCCCAGGGGAAACTTCGCCGTTTTTATGAAGAACGCGTTCTTCTCGATCAGAAATACGTGAAAGACAGCGGGCTGACCGTCAAGCAATATCTTGAACAGGCAGGAGCCCCGAATGTTGTAACATTCAAACGCCTGCAACTTGGCGAATCGTCCTGATATAGCATTTTAATTAAAAAAGGCTACCTTTTTGGTAGCCTTTTTTTTATCCTGTAATAATTAACTAAAGAAAAATAGATAAGCGTGGCAGCCTACAAAAGAATTTTATTAAAACTTAGTGGAGAAGCCCTACTCGGAGAACAGGGTCATGGAATAGACGGCGACGTGCTGAACAGGTACGCCGAGGAAATAAAAGCCGTTCATGAATTTGGTACAGAAATAGCTGTAGTTGTGGGCGGTGGAAATATCTTTCGCGGTGTAAAAGGCGCGACAGAAGGTATGGACCGCGTTCAGGGTGATTACATGGGTATGCTGGCAACCATGATCAATGGCATGGCCCTGCAGGACGCTCTTGAACGTAAAGGAGTTCAAACCCGGTTGATGTCGGCTATACGAATGGAACAAATAGCCGAGCCGTATATCCGCAGAAGAGCGGTACGCCACCTTGAAAAGGGAAGGGTCGTTATTTTCGGTGCAGGAACAGGCAACCCGTATTTCACAACCGACACAGCCGCTTCACTGCGCGCTATTGAAATTGAAGCGGATGTAATCCTCAAGGGAACCCGTGTTGACGGCGTATTCGATTCCGATCCGGAAAAAAATCCTGACGCTCATAAGTTCGATGTCATAACCGGTGATGAAATTCTTAAACGTCAGTTGTCGGTTATGGACTTAACGGCATTTACCTTGTGCCGGGATAATCAAACACCTTTTATCATCTTTAATATGAATATCGAGGGTAACCTCTTACGTGTTATTAAAAAAGAGCCGGTTGGTTCAACGGTCGTTTGGGAATAAAAGTATTTTTATCATTTATTGAATATTATATCTTTTTAGCATTGTTACGTTTTACTAAAAATGAAGTCAGTGGAAAACTGCAATTTTGTTCAGAATCAAAATATGAGCAGATGCTGAATAGATGAATAGTTTTGCTATGACCTAAAAAATCATTGAAATATTTAAAGCTATGATACCTGAACTAAAAAAATATTACGACGAAGCACATAAAGAGATGGATGAAGCTTATCAGTACCTGAAAAGAGAGCTTTCTCACATAAGGGCGGGTAAAGCTACACCAACACTGCTTGATGGTATCAAGGTAGATTATTATGGTACGCAGACACCCTTAAATCAATTGGCAAGTGTAACGGCTCCGGAAGCCCGGCTGCTCGTTATTCAGCCTTATGATAAAGGGGCCATCGAAGCAATAGAAAAAGCCATTATGACTTCCGGGTTGGGACTTAATCCAAACAATGACGGTACATTAATCCGTATACCCCTTCCCATATTATCGGAGGAGCGCCGCAAAGAGCTCGTAAAATTAACACACGAGATTGCGGAAAATGCCCGAATCAGTATCCGTAATGGACGTCGTGACGCTAACGATAAAATAAAAAATGCCGTTAAAGAAGAGTCGCTGCCTGAAGATTCAAAGTTTGATACTGAAACAGAAATACAGAAATTAACCGATCAGTATATTGAAAAAGTAGAAGATGCGCTTAAGAAAAAAGAACACGAAATATTGACGGTTTAAGTGTCAAATTTAAGGTAACGTATTTACAAATTAACGGATTAGATACCCTCAATGTATCTTGCTGAACTCGAATTACATGGTTTTAAGAGTTTTGCCAATAAAACCAAGATCAAGTTTGATAATGGTATTACGGCAATTGTCGGTCCCAATGGATGCGGTAAATCTAATATCGTTGACTCCATTCGCTGGGTGTTGGGCGAACAACGTCCATCACTACTTCGCTCAGCCGCGATGTCGAATGTCATATTCAACGGTACGGCTCAGAAAAAAGCATTGGGGATGGCCGAAGTTTCGGTTACCATTGAGAATAATAAGGGTATCCTGCCGAGCGAATTTCGCGATGTCACCATAACACGCCGGTTATTCAGATCGGGCGACAGCGAGTACCTGCTTAATAATACCCCCTGTCGCCTGAAAGATATCATCGAACTATTCATGGATACCGGTATGGGATCGAATGCCTATTCGGTTATCGAGCTCAAAATGGTCGAGGAGATCCTGAACGATAAGAACAACGACCGTCGTAAACTGTTTGAGGAAGCCGCAGGGGTTACCAAATACAAGGAAAAGCGGAAACAAACATTCCGCAAACTCGGAGAAACACGCGAAGACTTGCAGCGTGTGGAAGATATCCTCAGTGAGATTCGCAAAAACACACGATCCCTTCAGATACAAGCCTCTAAGGCCAGGCGTGCCAAGGAATATAATAAAGAACTGTACCAACTCGACCTGGCACTCTCCCGCCATGAATACGACAATATTCAAAACGAACTGAAACCGCTGATGGAGCGGGTTGTCAATGCCGAAAATGAAAAGGGCCAGTTAACACGTGAACTCGAACAACTGGAGGGACAGGAAAACACAGCCCGGGAAACGTTACGGCAAAAGGAACAACGCCTGGCGAACGTTCAACGCGAAGCGCAGGAACTTCAGAACACGATCCGGGAAACCGAGACAACCATAAAGATTACCGGTGAGAAAATCGTTAATGAAGAAAATACGATCAGGCAGTACGAACAGGATATCTATCAGTCGGAGGAAGAAATAAATGAGCTGCGCAAAAGTATTAAATCCGGTGAAAAGAAATTAAAAGAGAAAGAAGAAGAACGGGATGCGGTAACAAAAGATCTCGAAGCAGCTAAAGAGACATTTGAAGATGTTGATTATGAATTACGCGAAGCCCGTCAGAAATTAGATTCCATTACCGAGAGTTATACGAAAACCGGTAATGACCTTAATAGTATTCAGACAAAGAAGGTTCGTATCGAATCGAAGCTGGAAAACAGCGATGAGGATCTTCTGCGAATCAACAAACAGATTCAGAATATCATAAATGATATCGACGGACTCTCCGGCGATGAGAGTGCTCTTCGCAAGAAAGTTGAGCAGGCTTATGCGGAAATGGAGAGTGCTGAAAATCAACTTGAAGATGCCCGCAAGCAGCGTGAACGTCTGTCGCTCGAACAGAATGAGCTGAAGGACAAACTCCGTTCCGAACAAAGCAGGCTGGATGCCGTTGAATCTGAAATAGTCTTGCTTCAAAACATAGCTAATTCTCACGAAGCATTTCCGGCAAGTGTTCAATATCTGTTGGAGGAGAAGAACCGGTTTTCCCATCTTGATGTCTTGTCTGATATCTTTTCAACAGAAGAAAAATACGCCGTGGCGCTCGAATCGGTACTTGGTGAAGCCGTAAATTACCTTGCTGTCGATTCTGTAGATGATGCCCGCAAAGGAATCGGCCTTCTGAAACAGGAAGATAAAGGGAAAGCTACTTTCATCCCGATGGAAGTGATATCTGATAACCACCAGGTTACATCCGGATCTATTTATGAGAAAGTTAAAGCCGATGCCCGTTATGACAGGCTTAAGAAATTATTACTGGGTAATGTCATGGTTTTTGAAACCATGGATGAAGGCATGAAATATTGCCGGCAGAACCCATCTGTGACCGGGGTAACGTTAAAAGGTGATGTCATTACCGCACAACAATTTATGCGCAGCGGCAGCTCAAATAAAAATGTAGGGATTCGTGTTGGCCTGAAAGACAAGATCGAGAAGCTTGAACGGAAGTCTGTTGCCCTTGAAGATGACATCGATAATCTTCATCGCAAAATTCAGGCGAATGAACAAAATTATCAGCAGTTTTCACTCGAACCGTTACAAAACAGGACGAAAGAAAAAGAACAGCTCGTTCGAAAGCTTGAGTCTCAGCTCAGTTCATTTAATGCCCGTAAAGCGGTCTACGAAAAAAACCTGAGTGAACTGCGGGAGCGCAAAGAAAAACTGGCAACCGATCAGAAACAATCGGGTGATGATCTCGAAAAATTGGATCCTGAAATTGAGGAACTCAATAAACGGCTTAAAACATTGTTGACCGAGCAGCTGGAGCAGAAAAATGAGCTTCAGAAGATCGAACAAAGCCGAAACAGATCCCAAAACCGTTACAATGATATCAAATTGAAATTTCAGAATGTGGAAAATGAAGTTCTGAATGTTAAGAAAGATATCGAACGAGCCAATCATGGTATAACAAATATTAAAGAGCGGCTCACACAACGTGCCGAAAACGCCCGCCACAGTAAGGATAAGATTATTGGCCATCGAAACCTGATAGAAGAGGCCAAAGTAGAACTGGAAAATTATCAGCAGAAAAAAGTTCAGATAGATGAAGCGCTTAAGGACGCCGATGACTCTTGTGCAAAAGAACGCGGACGCATTAACCAGATAGAAGAGGATCTAAAAGACAAGCGCCGCAAGCGTGAAGTGAATATGGAGCTGTTGCATCATCTGAATATGGCTAAGACACAGTTCGATATGCAATCCAAAAATATTTCGGATCACGTGTGGGATAATTACGGCATTTTGATGGATAAAATTACCGAGACGCTGCCCGAAGACAGTGAGCCGGAAAAAGTAAAAGAGAAGATATCCAGTTTAAAACAAAAGCTGAAAAACATCGGTGAAGTCAACCCCCTGGCTATTGAAGAATATGAGAAGGAGAAAGAACGCCTCGATTTTTATGAGAAGCAGATAGAAGACCTGATTGAAGCGGAGGAAAAGCTTCGTCAAACTATAATGGAAATTAATGAAACGGCGCAGGAACGTTTCAGCTCCACATTCGAAGAGATACGCGTCAATTTCAAAACGGTATTCAATACGTTATTTGAAGAAGACGACCACTGTGATCTTATTCTCGAAGAAAATGAAGACGACCCTCTCGACTCCAAGGTCGAAATTATTGCAAATCCCCGCGGTAAACGTCCGAGTAATATCAACCAGCTTTCCGGTGGTGAAAAGACACTAACCGCGATTGCCCTGTTGTTTGCTATTTATCTCGTTAAACCTTCGCCATTTTGTATTCTTGATGAGGTCGATGCACCCCTGGATGATGCTAATATCGATCGTTTTGCCAAGATATTACGCCGTTTCAGTAAAGACACACAATTTATCGTCATCACACATAACAAACAGACGATGGAAAAAGCTGAGATGATGTATGGCGTGACCATGCCACAGACCGGGGTCAGCCAGTTAGTCGGTGTGAGAATGGACAATCTACCGGTTTAACAATTATCAATGATCAATTAACAATTAACAGTGCTAAAAAGAATCCAGAGGATCCTTTTTTTTATTCCCCCCTCCCGGGAGGGGCGTAGGGGTGGGTTAACACGCCAACAGGCCGGTGCCATATTGCTTGTATTTTAAAACGTCCCAACTGTCATCACGAGGACG
>DATFMH010000228.1:0-5477 GCA_035267045.1 Balneolales bacterium | reverse complement strand
GGGCTCCGGGATGACGGTTTTTTTGTTTTGTTGATGGTCATTCGTCAATTAAAGAAACTATTTACTGATGATTTGCAACGCGAGCTCAATAGCCCGCAATTGAATACTCATGGCAGTTGACAACGGTAACGGTTGGATATGGAATAGCTGAAGTTCGTTTTCTATGGATTCACCCCGATCCAGTTTGGCCCTGAGCAGCGGTAGCTTGTTTTTCCATTCCAGATAAGCTTCCGGGACACCTTTTTGTGTCGGACGTTCATCTGCAAAATGGACTCGGAACAACGGCAACTCGGTAACCAGGCAAAGCGGGTCGCCGTCAAGGGTCCGGACATATTCCATCGAACTCAGGTGAAACTTACCGGCTGTATCCGGATCGCCCTGTTCCATAAAATACTTATTCATAGCACGGCCTTCGGGCGTCGTTGTGAAACCGGGTCCGATGTATTCAAACCCTTTCTCCCCGCCGCGGTCGTGATCATGTAAGGATAAACCCTGTTTAGTAACGAAATCTATAAACGATTCCCTCAGTGCCACGGTCCTGTCGATCCAGTGCCGTTCGATCAGCAGCATGACTCCTTCTGAAAAAGCCATACCGTGCAGACTCATATGCAGGTCAACCGGTGCATGTTGTTGAATGAAAGCGGCCACAGCACAATTCTCGACGCGCATCTCCGGGTAACCAAATTCGAGATCACGGCCGGGTAATTCGCGGTAAGCATGACGAATAAATGAATGAAGATCAGGCCAATCACTAATCCATTTCCAATTTTCCGCTTCTCCATCCGGGTTGATATGTGGGATGATCAAAAACGTAAACTGTTGAAACAATTCCGGGTTCTTTTTTTCCAGGGTACCAATATTGCTGATAAGCGTTCGCAGGGTCTCGGGACCCACCGGTTCATCGGAATGGGAGCCGGCGATCAGGCTTATGGTTTTGGGTCCGTTTCCCAAAATGGCACCGTAGATGGATCGTCCTTCTTCACTCTTCCCTATTTCCAGCCATTGGCCGTTATCAGAATCCTCACAGGCTTTTTTCATTCGTTGAGCAGCTGTGTCGGGATTAGTAAATGTATCTTTATGAAATGGAAGTTGAGACCAAAAAGCCATAGGATTATAATTAATTTCGATTTTTGATGGAACGCGTATAGTGCAGACGACACGGGTTTCCGCGGATTTATAAGATTTTCAAATATTAGGATATCAAGACAAGGCTTTTTTAAATAATCATAAGTGAACAATTCAACATCAGGCATTCGGTATTCTTTATCCTTATATATTTCCAAACGTATTTCAATTGATTAACAATTTATTAATTTTCCATAAATGAAAATTTCGATTTTTTACCTTAGGTAATGTGAGAGGGCAATACATCAACATCATCCTGAAATTGCGTTATCATCAATTGGTGAGACTGCTTAATAATCTCGGCAGGCTGCGATCTTTCTTATTCCTGTTGTTCCTGCTTATCCCTATTGTTATTCAACCCGGTCTGTTATACGAACTCCCTATTCTGGTCATACCTATTTTGCACTACAGCAGAAAAGATAACCGTTTTTTACAACTCATCGGCATCAAACCTTTTTTCATTTTTAGTATTGAATACCTGGTTATCTGCATACCCGGTTTAGTGGCAGGTTTACTTACCGGAACTTGGTGGGCGATAGTTCTCATCCCCGGTGCATTTATTACGGCATTTTTACCATCCAATTTTAAAATCAACTCCAACAGATCCATTTTGTTCAGCCATTATAATCCTCTTCCCATTACCGCTTATGAATGGCGATCCGTATTCCGGCGCACTAAATATTTTTATTATTTCTTATACCTGATTCTTCTGATTGCAGCGATTCTTTATCCCAATACGCTTCCCATTTCCCTGGTTATCGTCGGTTACTTTCAGGTTTCGTTCTATGATAAATGTGAATCATATCAATTCCTGGAAGCTTTCCAACGTGGTCCTGACCGGTTTCTCTGGTATAAAATTGGACACGGATTGTTTTATTATTCCATATCCATGATACCGTATATGGCCATTTATTTCCTGGAACCTGCTTTCCCGTTATATGTACCCCTGATCATATATGCCGGTGGATTACTTTGGGTTGTCAATTGCGTCGTTACCAAATACATGTTGTATATGGAAGGTAAGGATCTGAAATACTCGTACGCTTATATCATGTTGATTGTACTATTTTCATTTGTATTCCCAATTATCCCGGTTTTGACGGCTTCCTGGTTTTATTGGCGAGCCCGAAACCGGCTAAAATACTATCTCTATGCTTTCGATTAAAAATGTGACCGTTACTTATGACAACTTTATCGCACTCGACAAGATCTCCCTTCAGCTGGGGAGTAATTGTATTCATGGACTTATTGGGCAAAACGGTGCCGGCAAAACCACACTTCTAAATACCCTGTATGGTTTCCTGGAAAGTGAAAGCGGGAATATCACGTGGAATGAACAACCATTGATAACTACCGATATCGCCTATCTGCCGGCAGAATCATATTTTTATCCTATGATCACCGGGAGAGAATACCTCGAGTTGATTTGTATGAATAATCCCGGATTCGATATCGATTCATGGAACAACCTGTTCAACCTGCCGCTTGATAATCTAATCGAATCATACTCTTCAGGTATGAAGAAAAAACTGGCTGTGATGGGGGTGTTAGCTTTAGACAGACCTATCATCATGCTGGATGAGCCGTTTAATAATCTGGATATCGAAACGAATCATACCTTACGTGCTATATTAAAAAAATATGTGGCTAATGGTAAGACCATCCTGCTCACTTCTCATGTCCTGGAAAGCCTGACTGCCATTTGCGATCAAATACATGTTATTGAAAACAGAACCATTCAACACTCATTCAATAAACCGGAATTCAGTGAGATTGAGTCGTATCTCTTCAAAAAACGGGATTCCCTGATCGATAAAAATCTTGAGAAATTGACAAAATGAAACCATAGGACGAGAAACCGTAAAATTGGCCACAGATTTGCCGGCATAGAGCGAAGAGCATGGCGCATTACAGTTAACAGTATCAATGGAAGTACTTCAAGTACTTAGAGTTATTCTACCTATGACTGAAATCTTACTGCCACCAGCTAAAAGTAAACAAAAAAAAATAAGTTATCCCGGACTCTGATCCGGGATCTTGTGAATTGGGGCAAGAGTCTTTTATTGGTTTAGAAATAAGATCAGGTTTCCAGGGGTTGATTGATTTCTCCGCTTCGGTCGAAATGACAGAGACAAGAGGTTCATTAGGTTTTTTAGGATCGTAAATTACATTGATTAAAGGATCAACGCTTATTCGTTGGTCGGAAAGTTAATGGTTGATTGAGCTTTTTAATCCGGCAAGTAGTGCATGTAGGTGGACACCACTTCTCAAAGTGGAGCCCACCGGGAAATGCTATTCTGATTTCTGTATTCCATATTCTGCATTCTTAAAATCCCCTCCAATACACTTAGTAACCTAATAACACACTAACTTTTTTATTTAAAAAATCTATGTAAATCCACCTAATCTGTGTCTTCCACATTCCATCTCATCATTATTACAAAACCTTAATTAACGCTTAACTAACTGTTTATTCGTTATTTATTCTTCTATTCTGACTCTATTGTTACGGCTGAAAGGATATTGTTTAATAACCGATCAGTTAAAATTTTACGCACAAGTAAAGTGGAGGTTATCATGTTTTTAAACACACGTCTTGTTAGCAGGTTTTTGATGTCATTCTTCTTATGTTTATTCCTATCAGGTATTACCACCGTTATTTCACAGGCCCAGGAATTGCCCATTACAACTTCTTCACAGGAAGCGATGCAATTGTTTAAGGAAGGCCGGAATAAACTGGCCAATGTACAACGTCAGGATGCTGCACAGCTTTTTGAACAGGCTGTTCAGAAAGACCCTGATTTTGCGCAAGCTTATATTTTTCTGGCAATGTCCAGTGGTGATTTTAAAGTAATAAATAACAGCTTGAAAAAAGCCAGTGAACTGGCATCAAAAGCAACACCGGGCGAACAGAAATTCATTAACTGTATCATAGCTCAATTTCAGGGAAATGATGCCCAGCAAAAAGATTATCTGAGCCAGTTACTCAATGAATATCCAAATGATAAGATCATACAGTTAACGGCCGGTAATTTTTATTACGGGCAGGATGATTATCAAACAGCTATCAATCACTATAACAAAGCATTAGCTGAAGATTCTGAATTTGCCCCTCCATACAATATGATTGGATATGCACAATCACAACTTGGAAATTACAGCGATGCCGAAAAGGCTTTTAAAAAGTATATCGCACTGATTCCTAACAATCCGAATCCGTACGATTCGTATGCCGAATTATTACAAAAAACCGGTAAATACGATGAATCAATTGTTCAGTATAAAAAAGCATTAGCGATCGATCCCAATTTCATCAGCTCCTACAGGGGTATCGGTGATAATTATCTTTTTAAAGGTGATTATAATGCAGCCAGGCAATATTATGAAAAGCAGTATAATAATGCCAGGGCCATTGGAGATAAGTTAAATGCTATCCGTTGGGAAGCACTCTCATATATTCATGAAGGGAATATACCACAAGCCGTTCAAACATTAACCAAAGAACGCGAAATGGCACAGCAAGAAGGTCAAATTCCTGATGTCATCGGCACACATCTTGTCACTGCTACATTGTTAACACAAACAGGTTCTCCTGATGAAGGACTCAAGCATGTTGATGAAGCCGCCTCTGTTATGAAGGAAAACACGCTCCCGGAACCTTTAAAGGAGAGCTTTCATGTAGATGTCATGCTTAACCGTGCTCATGCATTGGCCATGCAGGGACAATATGAAAAAGCCACGGCAGAAGCCACGGAGGCAAAAAAAACGATAGATATGCGTCAAAATCAAAATGATATGAAAAACTGGAACCTTATAATGGGTGTCATGGAACTTCAACAAAAAAATGCTGAAAAGGCAATGTCATATCTGAATGAAGCTGATGCCGAAAGCCCGGTTACCTGGTTTTACAAAGCAGAAGCTTATAATCAACTTGGTAATAAGGATAAAGCACAAAAACTTTACAAGAAAACAAGTTCCTGGAATGTAAATAATTTCGGACTTGCTCTTGTACGTAATATGGCCATCGAAAGAATGAAAGGAACGACGACGAGTGGGGCCCGGTAAGAAATTATTATTTCTTTAACAGCAGATTCCTTCTAATAAGTTTCAAAACACACACATATTAGATATATCAAATAAAAGCACCGGTCATTTCCGGTGCTTTCTTATTAATGTCCTGTTTGCTCTTTTGTTAATTATCAAGAATTACTTTTATCCTTATAGGGCTAATCAATATCTTACCATCATAACCGTCTTATTTATTGTCATTCATAAAATTACGAGGCCATGAGTCAAAACCGTTGGAAATCCAGGAAAGTTGTCATAACCGGAGCAGGAGCTGTTGGTGCAAC
>DATFMH010000227.1:0-12064 GCA_035267045.1 Balneolales bacterium | reverse complement strand
CTATTGACGTACCGAGTACCCTATATCTTTTTAAAATAACGGAGTTGGAAGATTGGGCGCTGATGGAAATAGATCCGGGGTTTTGCATGTTCACCATTGAACGGCAAAGCGGAAGTGATGATGAAACTATCGGTCCCCGGCGGGTAATGACCCGTATCGAGGAAAAGATTCTGGCGCGTATAATCAATAAAATATTTAACGAACTATCACAGGCATGGAAACCTCATATCGGATTCAATATCGACAGATTTATTTATGAGAGTAAACCAGAAAATATCCATACCCTGTCATTACTTGATCCGGCATTAGTTGTCAAAATGCAGCTCGATATCGATAATCAGAAAGTGCCTTTGAATATCTGCTATCCCTATGAGTTGCTTAAAGATCCTTTGAATCACTCCTTTTATCAGGTCGTTAGAAAATCAGAGAAGAAGTCGCTGACTCCCGAACAAAAGAAAAGTTATACCGATTATATGAGGAAAGTGGCTGCACCCCTTCAGGTTTTGTTAGGAGAGACAACCATCACCGTTAGTGAATTAGTAGAGTTAAAAAACGGCGATGCCATTAAACTTGATCAGACTATCGATGCACCACTACCGATACGAGTAAACGGCAGAGACGTTATGAATGGTTATCCAGGTATTTTAAAAGGCAAAAAAGCCGTAAAAATATTCAGTATTGTTGAAACGGATTTAGAAGATAAGGTAAAAATTAATGAATAATAACGAATTACTATTCGATAGAGCTGTTAAATATATTAATACAGCATTAAAAGGGGATATCGAGATCAAGGATATCATTCGCAAAGTTGATGTAGGGAATGATGAGTTTGCTTTTTTAAAAGATACCGAATGGATCATTGAGTGGCCTGCTGACGATCAACATGAGGCATGGTATGTGGGATTATCAATTGGTTGGGAATCGGTTTTGTCGCGGATCGTTTTTGGTGATGAAAATGAAGGTGGTTGGGAAGTCTCTAATGATCTTGTAAAAGAATTTGTTGATAATCTGATTGAGAATATTGTTAGAAATGATGAAGATCTTAAACAGAAAAAGAAGGGAATAGAGCTTGATATTATTAAACCGGCGCAGTTAACTGGTGAAAAGAAAATAGCTTCTTATTCCTTCCTGCAGATAGTTATTGAAGGTAACATCGGACCTGAGAAGAAGAAGGGTATTAATCTCACTATGATATTGGTGATACCTCCGGTTAAAAAACATGATAACGATATTCATAGTAATAAGAACGAACAGGGTAAAGGGGGTAAAATTATGAGTGACAATGATTCAATAAATGGTAAAAAAGTTGAATTTGAAGAGTTTGGCAGTCATACAGTAACCCAGGAGATCATAGAAGGTCGGAATATAGAAATCCTGAAAGATGTGGAAATGAATATTTCGGTAGAACTTGGAAGAAAAGAACTACCGTTAGGAGAAATCTTACAATTAGTTAAAGGTTCTGTAGTTGCCCTGGATAAAATGGCCGGTGAACCGGTCGAGATTCTGGTGAATGGTTTTAGAATCGCTCAAGGGGAAGTAGTGGTAATTGATGAACATTTTGGTGTTCGCATTACCGGATTGGTCTCCGAAAGAGAGAGAATTAAGAGTCTGGGTTAATGTTAGATTTAAAAAAATTACCTGTAGGTGATGATCCACAAAAAATGCTCAAAGTAATTCTTGGGCTGGCCGCTGTTTTCTTGGTCCTCTGGGTATTTGTATTGGCACAATCTAATAAATATGATACGATTCCAGCCGCTAAATCCGGTCTGGTCAATGCAGATAGCCTGAATCTTACCGTTGTACCTCAGGTAAAAAAAACCTCAACTGCTCATAATAGTTCTCTATTTTTGCGCTCTCTTCCGGTGCTTATAATCTTGACTATTATCATTGCAGGATTATGGTTCTGGCAAAAAAAAGGTACAACCAGGGATACTGATATTTTTACAATAATCGGGCGACAACAAATTGGAGTGGGGCAACAAATCATTGTAATGTTTATAAACGAAGAATATTGGGTTCTTGCCGTCTCGGGCAAAGAAATAACACTTTTACAAAAGTATGATAAAGATGACTGGAAAGATCCCCAGGCTAACAAACCAAATCATAGCAACCGGTTTTTAAACATTTTTTCGGAGACACAGAAGAAATATGCTTCCTGATCAAGATCAAAAATATGGATATGTCAGGATATTATTGATGGTTATATTCTTGACCCTGATTTTAATTTCCACCGGCCATGCGCAGTCAACTTCAACTTCGAGTGCATCAGGTTCTATACCACAAATAAATCTGAGTATAAAATCACCGAAAAACGGCAAGGATTTTTCGGTGGCGATACAGACTCTTATAATACTGACCATCCTGACTTTTGGCCCTGCTTTTATTACGATGATGACTAGTTTCACCCGTATCATTGTTGTATTCTTCTTTTTGCGAATGGGACTCGGGACTCAACAGTCTCCACCGAATCAGGTTTTACTGGGGTTAGCTCTGTTCATCACAATTTTTATAATGGCCCCGACTTATAAGAAAATAGATTCAACAGCCATTCAGCCATATCTTAATAATAAGATCACTCAGATGGATGCATTGGATGAAGCAGCAATACCTCTTAAAGAGTTTATGATTAAACAGACAAGGCAAAAAGATCTTCTGCTTTTTATGGATCTCGCAAAAGTCAAAACGGTAAATAATGTCAGGGAACTTCCTCTTTATATTGTTGTTCCCTCCTTTATTATCAGTGAATTACGTATTGCTTTTAAGATTGGATTCCTTCTTTATTTGCCGTTCATGGTAATTGATCTTGTAGTAACTTCCGTTCTCCTTTCGATGGGTATTATGTTTCTCCCACCCGTTTTGGTTTCCCTGCCTTTTAAAATACTCGTTTTCGTTTTAACTGATGGTTGGTATCTACTCGTTGGATCGTTAGTTAGGAGTTTTCACTAAAATGGATAGAATATGAATACAGATGTTGGAATATATTGGATACAGGAAGCTTTGAAAGCTATAATGGTCTTAGCCGGACCGATCCTGGCCGGAGCGTTAGTCGTGGGACTAATTATCTCTGTATTTCAAGCCGCAACGACTATTCAGGAAATGACGTTGAGTTACGTTCCAAAAATGGCTGCAGTAGCTATCATATTGTACTTTTTTTCGAGCTACATGTTGCAGTACATAATAAGTTTCATGCAGAGGATTTTTGCATTTATACCAATAATAGCTCACTAACTTATAACGCAGAAATCGGCAAATAGCCGGGGTATATAGGGTTATGAACATCTTCTCTGTCGAATTTATATTGGCATCTTTTTTAATATTCGTCAGGGTAAGTTCCCTTATTTTCTCTGCGCCTTACTTCAGTTCTGCCGTTTTTCCCCAACGCATTAAATTGTTTTTTGCTTTCGCGGTAACAATTGTTTTATATCCTATCATACCTTTACAAGGAGCCGTACTTGCAACTGATGCCACTATCATTCAGGTGGTTATAGCAATTCTTAAAGAAGTTCTGGTGGGCTTATCGATGGGGTTGGTAGGCCAAATAATATTCGGCGGCGTACAGATGGCCGGACAGTTGGTAAGTTATGATCTCGGAATAAGTTTCGGAAGTATCGTTGATCCGGTAACAAGTCAACAAAATGGAGTACTACCACAATTTATGACATTGTTGGCCATTCTGTTGTTTTTGGGCATAAGGGGAGACGCGCTCTATATCAAAGCCCTGGCCGCGAGTTTTAGTATTGTTCCCATCGGACATGTTTATCCGGCAGAGGCAGCTCCGGTATTTTTGAAAATGGCAGTATATCTTTTTAAGATAGGTGTTCAGTTAGCTTCACCGTTTTTAGTAGTACTTTTTTTGATGGACTTATCGTTTGCTATTTTTGCACGAATTATGCCGCAATCAAACATATTTTTTATTGCTTTACCACTCAAGCTTGGAGTCGGTATTCTGGTATTTCTGATAGTATTACCGTACCTGCCTGTTGCTTTTAATACATTTTTTAATCATTTGTGGAATTACCTGTCTATTGTGTTACATTCAATAGGTAAGTAAAAATAGCCACTGAAATTTATCACCCTTCTAAAGATTAAGTGACGACTTAAGTTGAATTAATAACTTACCTATGATTTGCGATATACGCGCTTCTGTCAACCCCAGAAGAATAGCTATTTCATTCAGGGTTAAATCTTCATAGTAGTAAAGAGCCAATATCAGACGGTCCCGTTCTTTAAGCTCTTTTATTTTTTTCTGGATCTTATCTGAGATACTTTTTCGAATTATTTCGGCATCGGGAAGTTCTGCATTTGGATCTGCTATATAATTGGATAATGCGTGACTATCATTATCATTAAATTTTTGGTCATTTAATGATAGGGCAGCACGTTGCTGTACGTTGATTAAAAGTTTATGATACTCTTCCAGGCTCATACCGAGTTCTTCAGCTACCTCGTCATCTTCCGGTGCACGTCCCAGTTTTTGCATTAATTTTTCCATTACCTTTTGTGCTTTGCCAAAGGTCACGCGTTGTAAACGAGGCATTTCATCAACTTTTCTTAGATAATCAATGACACTTCCTTTAATTCGATAATAGGCATATGTGTTAAACTGAATCTTTTTTTCTTTTCTGTAACTGTCTAGCGACTGCAAAAGTCCCATTATAGCAGCGCTTTCTATATCCTCATATTGAGTTAGAGGATTGTCGGGTCGTTTTATTTTCCCAATGATACTTTTAACCAAGGGCATCGCCTCGGTAATGATGGCATTCCTCAAGCCGGGTGCCGGAGCATCGCAATAAGCGTTGACGAGTTCCTGAAGAGATTTACTCATATCAATTGGTTACGTCTTCTTTGGTTTTAGGTTGTTTGTTGTTGTTTTTACTAATAGCCCTGGCCATGAAGGCAAATACCTGGTAAAGGAAAATTAATATGATAAACATTGCTACACTACGAATAAAAGCAAACATTAGTGCAGCTCCATTAATCATTAACGCGATAAATACAATAAGAGCTATAAAACTGAATAATTTAACTAACATAATGCCAAACCCATTTAATGTGATTATGATGTTTAATTGATAATTATATTTTTCAAATGAGATATTAAAGAGTCAGATATCGTCCTGAGCCTGGATAATAGTTCCCCGTGTTCATTAACATGGACAAATGGTTTTTGGTGCATAACGGATTTCCGGATTTTGTCATCAAGCGGAAGGTGGCCTAAGTGAGGGAATTCCCTGTTTAAGAAATGAGAAGTTATAGAATTGAATCGTTTAGCCACCTTTTCAGCATCATCCTGGTCGATAGCAAAATTAACAACAGTGGCAAAAGGATATGAAGGATCTATCTCCATTATAAACTTGCAAAACCGGTATACATCAGATATAACGGTTGGTTCATTAACAAGTATTAATAAGCTAAGGTCCGATCGGTCGAGTGCCCAAAGATTCATTTCTGTTACACCCGCCGGTGTATCAATGATTATAAAATCGCATTGATATCGGAGTCTCATGATAACACTATCCAGAACAGGATATATGTGATCGTTCTTGTAGTTTGCCGTTTCTGACCCCGTAACCAAAATTAGCCCACTGTCGGTGACATGCATGATATCATTAATGGAAACTTTTTCGGTTACTACATCTTGTGCCGTACCCGGGACGGATTCATTTAACAGCATAGCACAATTTGATAAACCAAGATCGGCATCGATAAGTGCTACCCGATATCCCATCGTAACCAACATTTCAGCCAGGTTTACTGAGAGCAAACTCTTTCCTACACCACCTTTACCGGCTGATGTTGATATGATATGTGCTTGATTGTTTTGTTTGTTCATGACATCCTAATTATGAGCGATACAAAATTGTTTCAACAAATGATGCGGGTTCAAATTTTTCGATTTTATCGGGTCCCTGACTCGTATATCGCAGGCTGCAATTATAAGGATGTACGAATGGTATAAGTTGCCCCCATTTATCGTTTTCATCCAGATGGGTAACATCGATATAATCAGGTTGAACCGGATTACTATTTGGCATTTTATTCAAAATACTTTGTGAATTGGCGTTAACCACCATATGTATCTCCATAGGTGTTATGGATGCCAATATCTGACGCAGCTTCCAATAACTATCAATAGCATTTTCGTCAAATAATGATACGGATGGAGTATCAATCAGTACGTGATCATAATTATGAAGCTCCGAATCCAGTTTAGTCAAATCAGCGCCATTTGTCACTGAATAAAAAGGTAAGTTTTGATCTCGACAAAAAGGTTCTAAGACTGTGTATTGATTAGGATGATGCGGTAATTGTACATTTATTATGGCAATATCCAATTTTTTAAAAATGGTGTTATTGGTAGCCAACCCCATTATCAAATGGGTTTTACCTGAGCCGGAATTACCAATAAATACCAGGTTTTTCACCGGATCTGACGAAGGTTTTGAGGGTAAATTATCCCTGAGCTGTTTGCCTAATTGTAACAAAAATGCTTTGGGATTGTTATCCGGAGTATAGCCCTCATCCATAATATTTTTATACCATGAGGCGATTGTTATTGCCGGAATACCGGCTTTCAACAATTGCTGAAATGAGGGATGAGATACAAAATCGACATTAGCAAGTATAACGGATTCGGATATCTTCGCTTCGAGTTTGTTTAATTGTTTCTTTAAACTGCGGATTTCGTGATGATAATTAGGTGCAGCTGAATTATCAGGGATGTTTGGAGATTGCTCCATGGCTTCACTCACCGTCTCATAGTGAAACAGCGATTGTTTCCGTTTTGATAAGGTCTCGTAACTTTTTTGATCCGCTGCCTTATTATTATACTGATTATCTGAATTACCCCTCTCATTTTTCGATACATGTTTTCGGCTTCCTTTTGTACTCTCAGAGTCTTCCCGTGATAAGGGTTTTTCATTTAAAACACTCTTCAGATAATGCAAAGGTTTCGTAATGCCGGTATTACTTCTGGTAAAAGATACATTTCTATCTTTACTTGAACTCTGTACTTTTGTTGGTGTCTGTCTCCCGTTATTCTGGGATACATCGTGATCAACCATAACTGTTATACATGAAGTTTGGTCACTATCATCTGACAGAGTTTCCAAAATTATGAACTTATTTCCCAGTTGTGACTGAGCTTTTTTCCGGGCTTCCCCTATCGTATTTCCGTAATATTTTTTTATGATCATGACAGTGCCGGTGACTCAATTGTTTCCATTGACAGAGTGATACGATCGAATTTGCTTATTTTCGTTGTTAAACTAATATCGTTATATGACAGAACGGATATCTCAGGGATAACAGATATCAAAAAGTCATATAATGTGGGCCTAAGTACCGGTGAAGTGAGAAGTATGGGATCATGTCCATTAGCGATCATCTTCTCAAATATTTTGGTACAGTTCACATAAAGTTTCTCTATGGTTTCAGGTGTAAAACCAAGTGTATTGGGATTCAAATTACCTTGCTGAGCCTGATTGATTAAATGAGATTCAATAGGTGAATCGAGGACAGCTACATTAATTTCCCCATTATCATTCCTGAATTGTTTGGTAATCGTATCGGATAATGCAGCCCGTACATATTCTGTCAGGACGTCTGTGTTTTTAGTATGAGCTGCCTGATCAGCAAGGGTTTCGAGTATGGTGATGAGATCCCTGACAGGTATCCTTTCTTTTAGTAATCTCTTCAGTACTTTTTGTATATCTCCCAATTTCAATACTTCCGGAATCAATTCTTCAATTAAAGCCGGTGAAGCCTCTTTAACATTATCAATCAATTGTTTAACCATTTGCCGGTCTATAATTTTATAAGCTTTACGTTTTATCACTTCCATTAAGTGGGTTGTGATAACAGCACCGGATTCAATAGCTGATATTCCATATTTTTCAACTTGTGACCTGTTTTTAGAGCTGACCCAAACGGCATCCATACCGAAAGTCGGGTCTGTTGTTTTAATTCCGGGTAGTTCAATATCAAAATCGGCAGGTATCAATGCCATGTAATAACCGGGTAACAAGTCCCCCTTTCCATGCACGATTCCACGCATTTTAATGACGTAGTCATTGGCATTTAGTTGGATATTATCCCGGATTCGGATAGGTGGTACAATGATACCCAATTCGATAGCAAGTTGTTTTCTCAGTGATGCCATTCGGTCCAGAAGATCACCGCCCTGATCAGGGTCGACAAGAGGTATGAGGCTGTACCCGATCTCGAGTTCCAGCGTATCCATCAGCAAGTAATCCTCGACGCGTTCTTCTTCTTTATTAGCGAGTTGTTTCTGATTATTTTCTTCAACTTCATCAGCCTGTTGTTTTTTAAAGTTTTTGATGGAAACAAACATTAATATACCGGAAATAGACCAAAACGGAATAATGGGCATACCTGGAATCAGGCCAATAATGAAAATAAATATTGACGCTATCATTATGGTCCGCGGGTTGTTGATGAGCTGAGCGGTCATTTCCTCACCCAGGTTCCCCTCAGAGGCAGCACGAGATACTATGATACCTGAAGCAGTTGAGATAAGCAGTGCGGGTATCTGGCTTACCAGTCCGTCACCTATGGTCAGTAAAGTATAAACATGGGCAGCATTAGAAATAGACATTCCACGCTGGACTGTTCCTATTATCAATCCACCGATGATATTAATAAAAGTTATCAGAAGGCCGGCGATAACATCACCCCGGACAAATTTACTGGCACCATCCATAGCTCCATAAAAATCACTTTCGCGAGCTATCTCGTCGCGCATTTTGCGGGCTTGCTCATCCGTAACGAGCCCGGCGTTCAGATCGGCGTCGATTGCCATTTGTTTACCGGGCATGGCATCGAGTGTGAATCTGGCCGATACTTCCGCAATTCTTGAGGCACCTTTGGTAATAACAATAAAGTTTATAATGATCAGCACGGCAAAGATGATGATACCGAGTACGAAATTGCCGTGTACGACAAAACTACCAAAAGCCTGGATCAGTTTACCGGCATAACCCTGACCGAGTATAAGCCGGGTACTGGCTACATTGAGTGATAATCGAAAAAGAGTCAGAATCAACAGCATTCCGGGAAATACTGCAAAATCAAGAGGCTTGAAAGTATAGAAAGCAACCAACAGAACGATAATGGACAGAGATATATTTATAGCCAGGAAGAAATCCAGGAATACGGTGGGAAGTGGGATAATCATGATCATCAGAATCAGTATAATACCGGACGATACCAATACATCGGTACGCGCCAGTAATATACTGAACATGTTATTTGATTTACTTAATCTTCCCATTTTATAGATGTTTCTTCATTTTATAGACGTAAGCCAATATCTCGGCAACAGCCTGGTATAATTCGGGTGGTACAAATTCCCCTTCATCGGCAGTGGCATAAAGGGCACGAGCAACCGGTGGATCTTCAACAATGGTAATGTCATATTTTTTGGCAAAGTCACGAATTTTAAAAGCACGGTTTTCTGTTCCTTTGGCCATGATCATAGGAGCGTCGTTATGTTCCGGATCATAATGCATCGCTACAGCATAATGAGTAGGATTGGTAACGACTACATCAGATCCTAAAATAGCATGGTCCAGGCGTCTTCTTTGAGCGTTTTGTCTGGCAATTTGTTTTCGTTTACTCTTTATATGCGGATCACCCTCCATCTGTTTGAACTCATCTTTCACTTCCTGTTTGGTCATTCGAAGATCCTTACGATGTTGAAAGCGTTGATAAAGGGTGTCGAGAATCGATAAAATTAAAAGGGCTGATAAAATTCTTGCCATTATCAGTATAATAAAGTGTCCCGTCTGGGAAAGCATATCATCGATTGGTGTTACGGCAAAAGTAATGAAATTAGTTACCTTGCTTCGGACAGTGAAATATATCACCAGGCCCACAATAAAAATCTTACTGAACCCTTTTATCAGTTCCACCAATCCACGAACAGAGAAGATGCGTTTAATACCATTTAATGGGTCGATGCGGTTACCTTTCGGCTCGATAACTTTCGTAGAAAACACCACGCCTGTTTGAGCGATATTAACCAATATGGCTGTAATGAATAGAGCTATTAATATAGGTGCCAGCACTTCGAGGCCAAGAAAAAGAGCGGCGTTCATGAATTTTATGGCATTTTGCGGGTTATCAATGGCCTGATCCGTATTATCCAGAAAAACCTGAAATAAATTTCTTATACGCCCAAACATCCACGATCCCGCCTGCATAAAAACTATGGTAGTCATAACCATCAACATTACAGAAGATAATTCAGCACTGTGGCTGACGTTGCCTTCTTCCCGCGCCTTCTCCAGTTTGTGCGCAGTTGGTTCTTCTGTTTTTTCTTGATCATCATTCTTCTCTGCCATGTTTCTTTAATGACCAAAAACAATGCCATTTTTAATTTCATAACAGAATGATTGAATGGAAAAGATATGGTTAGTCAAAATATGGTAGATAATAAGGACTGACTATCATTAATAATGGCTAATCGATATAAAATGGTTAACAGACATCAGTAACGTGTATTTATAATGTATCCGATATACGGCAAATCTTTCCGCTTTGCATAAATAAATTCCTTTATGTGATAAGCTTTTCTGAAATCAATCGTCCCAAAAGACTGCTGAATGATATTCTTTCTTTATCAATGGATAGAAATCAGTTTATGGCATGGCTTTTGAATAATGACAGGGTGTTTAAGATAACATAATTGATAAAAAGCTATGCTTGACAGACTCAAACTATCCATGAAGGCTATGGAGCTATTAACCCGGGCCCAGGAAGTGATTGCTAATAATCTGGCTAATATTAATACACCGGGATTTAAAGGGGAAAAGGTTTTCTATCGATCTTTTTCCGATGTCATGAATGGACAGAAAGTGCAAAATGCAGATTTGTTTCAGACGGTACAAATGGAACAGGGGCGTTTAGAGTCAACCGGGAATCCGTACGATTTTGCGATTGAAGGTAAAGGCTTTTTTCAAGTAGAAAATAATGGTCAAATGCTTCTAACACGTAATGGCAGATTTCATTTGGATTCCAACGGGTATCTTCGGGATTCTAATGATGGATTTGTTCAGGGAGCCTCAGGCGCTATTCAAATTCCGAATTTGGGTAAAAATGACAACAGTGCAAGCAATGAGAATAAAATTGAAGTAGCCAGGGATGGTACCATACGTTTGAATGACAAAATATTGGATAAATTAAATTTGGTTAAGGTCACGGATCTAACTCGTCTCAAGCGTCTATCCGGTACATATTTTAAGCCGCAATCAGATAATATCGTCGAGGCTGATACGAGTAGTCAGGTCAATCAAGGGTATTACGAGGGTGGTAATGTAAACCCTATGAAAGAAATGGTAGCGATGACCAAGAATCTGCAATTGTTCGAATCACAGCAAAAAGTGATCAGTTCAAGTAACCAGTCACTTTCTCAGGCAACAAATAACTTAGGAAAATTCTAACAGGAGTTAAATCATGCCAGATGCTTTAAGTACAGCAGCCCTGGGGATGAATGCCCAGCAAAAAATGGTGGATAACATTGCCAATAATTTGGCTAACGTTAATACCACAGGCTTCAAAAGAAGTACCATCGCGTTCCAGGATCTGTTCTATCAGACTATCGCCACTTCCCGAAAAGGAGCGGCTGCAGAGGGAACAAACGGTGGTTCAACTGAACTGCAAATAGGACATGGGGCACGTCCCGTTGCTACTATCCGGAATTTCTCCGAGGGTTCTGTCGATCAGACGGGTAATCCACTTGATCTTTGCATAAATGGCAACGGTTTTTTTCAGGTTCAAATGCCTGATGGAAGCACCGCATATACACGTGACGGAAATTTCACACTTAATTCATCCGGTGAAATAGTGAATAACTCCGGATTGCCATTGATTAGTAACATAAGTGTGCCACAGGATGCTGTCGGGGTTAAGATATCACAGGATGGTGTAGTGACTGCGAAACTAAATGGTAACAGGGGTCAAGTAGATCTCGGACAAATTGAACTGGCTAAATTTGTTAATAATACGGGTTTATCTGCCATGGGAGATAACCTTTATTCAAAAA
>DATFMH010000226.1:0-97440 GCA_035267045.1 Balneolales bacterium | reverse complement strand
AATCCTGATATTTTTTGCTCCCTGCTGCTCCACGTTTTCAAGCATTTTATAATAACGTTTACGTACCACTTCAATGGCCGTAATCTCACCTTTATTTTGCATCATACACGCCATTTGAAGTGTTTTACTGCCAGGTGCCGCAGCCAGGTCCAGTATTTTTTCACCGGGACGCGGATCTAATAACAAAGGTGGTATCATACTTGATAAATTTTGCAGATAGATCTCTGATTTACGATAAACTTCCGTATCCATCAATTTATCACGGTCATTGGGATCTACCCAATAAGCCTGTTCCATCCATGAGACATTATGTATCTCGATATCAGAATGTTTTAAATCATTTAAAGCTTTGTCAACCGACGTACATAGTGTATTAACCCTGAAAGTGGTTACAGGTTCTTCAATAAAAGACTTTTTAACCTCATCAATGTTTTCAGATGGAATGATCAATTCCAATCTTTCTAAAAACCGCGAAGGCAGTGATTCCAGATTGACCTTATTATCTGACAAGAGTATGTTCTTCGTTATTAGTGATTACATAAAAAACCTTGCACTAATAAACGAAATAATCAGACAAAAATTAAGTTGTTATGAGCAGGTTATTCTAAAACCTTCCCCACGAATGGTCTCGATATATTCGTATTCTGTGTGTTCCCGTATCTTTTTTCTCAAATAGCTGATATATACGTTTACAAAATTAGTTTGTGTATCGAAATATATTCGCCAGACATTTTCAGATAATTCCTTGCGGGAGATTATCCTGTTTTTATTTTTGATAAAGTAGGTAAGCAAATTGAATTCATTATTGGTCAGGAAAACCGTCTGATCACCGATTTTAAACTCTCTCTTCAACAAATTCAAGGTTAGCTCTCCACAATTCAATACTTCTTTGGTCTCCCCGGGTTCCGTATGATTTCGCCGTCTTGTAATAGTTTTAATACGGGCCATTAATTCTTTGAAATCAAATGGTTTGGTTAGATAGTCGTCTGCTCCTGAATCGAGTCCTTCTACCTTAGTCTCAACATTTTTTGTTGCGGAGATAATCAGCATAGGTGTATAATTATCATTATCTCTTAATTTCTTCAGTATATCCATCCCATTTGCATCTGGTAAATCCAGATCCATTATGATGCAATCGTAAGGGTCTTTTAACGCGTAATCTTGTCCCTCTTTACCAAAGGCTGTAGCTGTAACATCATATCCGTTTTTTTGTAGATATAACTCAACGATTTTGCGTATAGAGTTATCGTCTTCTACAACAAGTACTTTCATATTCCCCCCGTTATATTATTTGAGTAGCGTTCTCCTCCACTTATTACGCTCTCCCGATTAAAATAGTTTTATCTCTTAAATAACATTAATCAACTATTAGAAATATAAAACATTCTATTTCAAAGTAAATACATGTCTAAGTCATCAATTAAAAATACTTTATTAAGAGGTTTTAAATTAACATAAATATATACATACAGATGCTACGGGACCTTTTAAGTGGATTATGATATTTTAACATTAGTATTAATCTTAATCCTCAACGACATTATGCTCTTCTTTATATCCTTTACTCATAAACCATTTCCTTGAGTAAGTGATAAAATTATTCGACAATTTATGTCCCGCATCCAGGCCTTTAAACTCTGCGTCCAGTCCCTTAGATCTTAAATATTCGATTGCCTTTCGTTGTGGATCTGGTTTAACAGAGCGGTCGTTTAAACCATGTAATCCTAAGATCTTTATATGCTTTCGATTATCCCAACCTGTTTCAAATAATTCGGTTTTGATACGGCACCCAACAAGAATCATATCATTAACATGTTTCCAACGGGATAAGCCAAAATATCCCGCCAGATAACCTCCCATCGAATAACCGAAAAGTGCCATACGATTAACTTGTAAATGGGGTAACAGGCCGTCAACAACTTCCTGTATAAATTCCGAGGTATATTCTAACGATTTCGTAAATAATTCCTGTGTGCCGTCATACAGATACCAACCATAACCCGAGCGTTTATTCTTTTGTATACTACCTAAATCCGTGTAAGGGCCCTGGATAAATAAGTGATACGCATTAAGGGATAACAACGGTTTTGTGAGTCGCTCAAACACTTTTATGTTTTGGCCGAAACCATGCAAATATAAAATGAGGGGTTTCTCCATGGCGGGCCCGGTCTCGTATAATCGATAGGGTACTTCTATTTTAAACGAGGTTTTTCCCGATAACAAAACTTCCATAAAGCGATCCACCTCTGTAATTAATGCGTTTCCAGGATTTTATTAATGCTTTTCTCATTACCAACAAGCACAAGCTTATCACCTTTCATGATCTTGGTATCCCCGTGCAACACTCCAAGAATTTCATAATTGTCCACTTCCTCCAAAGGCTCGCCATTTTTAATTAATGGCCTTTTGATTGTAATAAGATTCACATTATATCGCCGTCTGAGTTGTAAATCTTCCAGGGTATAATTATACATGGCTTTAGGTGCTTCCAACTCATAGATAGCCAGTTCATCGCTTAATTCGAAGAAATCACGAACACTTGAATGTAACAGGGATACAGCCATTCGTTCACCTACTTGTTTTTCAGGGTGAATCACCTGTGTAATACCAATCTTTCTTAAAATGGTTTCCTGGGTATCACTGCTGGCACGAGCCAGTACTTTCTTAACACCGGCATTTAACAGTTCCATCGCAATGAGTACAACCGGTTCAAAGACTTCACCTATAGCAATTACGGCTACATCTACATTTGTTATACCATGCGATTCCAATAATTCAGGATCTGTTGCATCAAAGCAGATGGCTTCCGGTACAAACCGTTTTATAGCCTCAATACTATCCATATTATGGTCAACAGCGATCACGAAGCCTCCTTTTTCCGCTAATGTTTTAGCCAGTGAAAATCCAAAAGCCCCTAATCCTATTACTGCAAATTGTGTGTCTTTTTTGGCACTCATATAAATTGTTAACTAATTCGAAATTATTAAGAAACCAGAACCGATTCTGTAGGATATTGATATCGACGTTTATCAATTTTTGAAGCAAATGCAACCGCCAGAGTTACACTGCCTATTCTACCAATATACATTGAAATAACCAGAATAATCTTCCCCCAGTTCGTCAGCTGCATGGTTATGCCGCGGGATAAACCACATGTGGCAAAAGCTGATATTTCTTCAAATAATAAATCCATAAAACGAGCTTTTTCTGTAATAGACAATATTTCAGCGCTAATAAATATAAGGGCGGCCCCGAGCAGAAATGCTGTTAAAGCCTCAAAAACGATATCATATGGTATCGTTTTCTTACTCACTTCTATTCGTTTATGACCCTGGATAGTTGATTTTACGGCCATAAACAAAACAGCGGCGGTTGTTGTTTTAACACCACCACCTGTTGATGCCGGTGAGGCTCCGATAAACATCAGGATCATCATAAAAATAGCTGCCGGTGACGTCAGGCTGCCAATATTGACTGTATTAAAACCTGCGGTACGTGTTGTTACACTTTGGAAAAAAGCCATCATTGTCTTGACACCAAATGAATACCCATGCAACACGCCATTCCATTCGCTTGCGAGCATTACTGCAGCACCCGAGATAATTAAAACTATTGTTGTTACAACAACCAATTTAGAATGTACAGATAAGCGATGGTGCCTGTAAATTCGATTTTTAGCATCACTGACTATTTCCCAGATAGTCGTAAAGCCAAGACCTCCAAATATGATCAACAACATCGTAGTTATATTGACGCCGAAATTCAGAGCATTAGCTTTATCCGCAAAACCATTCGTAAATAAAGCAAAGCCGGCATTACAAAAAGCCGAAACCGAATGAAACATAGAGAAAAATAATCTTTCCTTCACATTTGGGATCATATCTGACCAACTGATAAAAAAAGATGCGGCACCTATAAGCTCTATAAAAAGTGTCAAACCAATAATCCTGTATAGTGTCCCAATAATCTCATTGACACTGCTTTCCTGAAGTATATCCCGTAGAAAAGTCATTTGACCCACTCCGAGGCCACTGCTTAGAAAGAGTGCAAAGAATGTAGCAAAAGTTACTATTCCTATCCCACCCAATTGAATTAAAACCATAATCACGACTTGTCCGGCCATAGTAAAATGAGTTGCGGTATCCACGACTATCAAGCCGGTAACACATACGGCACTTGTTGAAGTAAATAATGCATCAACAAAGGAAAGACCCTGTTGGTCTACTGTCATTTTAGGCATCATGAGCAATAAAGCCCCAAAGAATATCAAACCCATAAAACTGATAACCAGTAACCGTCCGGTATTTTTTTGGATATTCAAAATCGCTGGTAACGTCTGAATAGCTTTAATGACTACCAGTAAGATCAGATAAATCTTCAATGCATCAAGAACAACAGCGTGTGGATCCTGGATTCCAAAAAACTTAAGAGAAGGGAATGCCAGGTTAAAATTGTTAAACCATAACTGGATAACAATCAGAAATGCAAAAATAGTGAGCACTCCTTCAAACCAACGGCGTTTAATAAATTCTCCTCTATCGGCCGTTAATACAAAACGGATGAGATAAAAGAAAATAAAACCATGTAGCAGGCCTATCTCCAGGTTCTCATTCCAACGGTTTAACTGTGGAGGCAACCTGAATCCCATGGGAATCAGAACGGTTAAAAAGGCGGCAATGACCAGGAAAAAAGACAATGCCTGCAAGAAAGGTTCCGCTTTGATATTAACTTCGTAAAGATCATCCTCAATATTTTGAAACCTAAGGACGATCGGTTTACGATATTTCAACCGGTACGCTCTGTATAATAATTTTATTTTTTCCCAGAGATTCGAAAAATTCATAGGGCGAAATATAGAAACATATATGAGTTATTTATAAAATTTTTCTTTAATAAAATTTCTAAATACCAGAATACCTAAAGGTTAGACACTCTCATTATAGGAATAATCGTAATTATATTCCCGTATTCTGATTATAGCTGGCATATCATTACACTGCAACTTACTTTATATACGATTTTTGTCCATTAATAAAGTTTTTTATACTAATTTTCACCACTTAACCTGAAAACAATATTATTTATTATGTCTGAAATTCGAAACGATTGGACTAAAGAAGAGATTTCGGAAATTTATCACACCCCGATATTAGAATTAATTTATCGTGCCGCTTCAGTTCATCGTGAATATCATGATTCCAGTGAAGTGCAAGTGTGTACATTACTTTCCATAAAAACCGGTGGGTGCCCGGAAGATTGTGCGTATTGCCCTCAGGCCGCTCGTTATCATACTGACGTGGAACGGCAAAAGCTTCTTGATTATGATACCGTTATAAGTAATGCCCAAAGAGCTAAAGATGCCGGTAGTACACGTTTTTGCATGGGGGCCGCATGGCGAAATGTTAAGGATAATAAAGATTTTGATCATGTACTCGATATGGTTAAAGGAGTTAATGATCTTGGTTTGGAAGTTTGCTGTACACTCGGGATGCTTAGCGAAGAACAGGCAAAAAAACTAAAAGATGCCGGTGTATACGCTTATAATCATAATGTTGATACAAGCGAAGACTATTATAGTGAAATCATCTCAACCAGAAATTATGAAGACCGACTGGAAACACTCGGCAATGTCAGGAAAGCTGGAATGACTGTCTGTTCAGGTGGTATTATCGGTATGGGGGAATCGGATGAAGATCGAATAGAAATGCTGCAAACACTTTCAAACCTGCCCCAACACCCTGAATCGGTGCCCATAAACGCATTGGTTGCAGTACCGGGTACACCCTTAGAAAAACAAAAGCGTGTTTCGGTTTGGGAAATGGTACGAATGATAGCAACTGCCCGTATTATCATGCCATCGTCAATGGTACGTTTATCGGCAGGACGTATAAATATGTCTAAAGAAGAACAAGCACTTTGCTTCATGTCGGGTGCCAATTCGATCTTTACAGGAGAAAAATTATTAACAACTCCCAATAACGATTTAGATGAAGACATGCAGATGTTTAATATTTTGGGTTTAAAACCGAGACCCGCGTTTAAAAAAGACAAGCAACCCGAAACGGTGAAATAATAATGTTAATTTTTCGAATTCAGAGCCTGTCATTTAATTAATGGCAGGCTTTTTTTATTCAAAATCTGAATAATCTGCAAAAAAAATCCATTTCTTTTTCTGCAGATATATGAATGGTAAGGAAGAGTAGGTACATATTGCATTTATCATTTACGCAGGTACTTCATATTAACCCGTTGGGGTGTTTTGGGGTTGGAAAAATAACCCGATGCTCGAATGAGTATCGGGTTATTTCATTACCGATATTAATCTAATAAACTAACCAGTACCCTGCCCTTTTGTTTGCCCTCCAAAATCCGGTCTATCTCATCATTCAGGTTATCCAAAGAGCACTCCCTGACTATTTCTTTTATGATATCGACCTTCCATTCACCGGCTAATTTACTCCATATCTGCCGGCGTAAAGGCATTGGACAATTTCCCGAATCTATACCTAATAATGTCACCCCCCGTAAAATAAAGGGGTAAACATTCGTATTGAGCTCATATGAAGCTACATTACCGCAGACAGCAACGGAGCCCCATAATTTTGTCTCTTTAATAATAGTCGATAGCATATTACCGCCTACCGTATCCACACCTCCTGCCCATTTCCCTGAAAGCATTAGTTTACCTGACGTATCATCCACCTCTTCCCTGCTTATAATTTTGGAGGCCCCCAGTGAAGTCAAAAATTCATGTTCTTTAACTTTACCGGTAACCGCTACAACATCATAACCCAGTTTAGAAAGAATGGCTATAGATAAACTTCCCACACCTCCCGTTGCCCCCGTAACAACAACCTGACCTTTATCCGGTGTCGTACCATTTTCCATGATTCGGTAAACGGATAGTGCGGCAGTGAATCCGGCAGTTCCATACATCATACTCTCACGCACTGTCATCCCTTTGGGAATCGGGACAACCCATGCTGCCGGAACACGGATATATTGGCCGAATCCACCGGAAGTATTCATTCCTAAATTATAACCCGTGACCAGTACCTCATCACCTTCTTCAAAACGCTCATCAGTACTCACTTTAACAATTCCGGCGGCATCAATTCCCGGTGTATGGGGATAATATCTCGTTACCCCTTTGTTACCTATGGCTGATAATGCATCTTTATAATTTAATGAAGAGTAAAATACCCTGATCAAGACCTCACCATCAGGTAATTCACTAACAGATCGTTTTTTGATGCTGCGCACAAAAGATCCATTATCACTTTCCTCAACAACCAAAGCCTTAAATACCTTTTTACTCATATAATGCTCTTTCGATTTATAAAACTTATCTATTACTCTCTTTTATAAAGTAATCATAATAGGCCATTGACATTACATATGTTCTGATCCGTTAGAAAACTTTCAACTTATTGAAGGTTAAAAATCCGTTTAACAGGTAATCAGCAATCATCATCTAATAAAAATGTTGACAGGCACCTCCTAAATATTATCCAATATTTCCTTCATGGTATGATAAGCTCCTGCAAGTTGATCCTCTGTTATTATATAAGGCGGCAGGAAGTAAATAACATTACCGAGCGGGCGAACCAAATATCCAGCTTCATAAAATTTATATTTGATCTTTTTACCTATATGATTCATATACCCCGTTTCTTCGGTACTTTTGACTGTCAAAGCTGCTACAGTACCACATACACGAATATCTTTTACTTTAGGGTGGTCATCAAATTCTGCTAAATATTTCGTGTGAAGTGATTCCATATTACGAAATTTTGGCTCATTATTATGCATTAAATCCAACGAGGCGATGCCGGCTGCACAACCTAATGGATTAGCCATATACGAATGGCCATGATAAAAAGCTTTATATGGATCATTATCATAAAAAGCATTGTAAATTCTCTCGTTGCATACGGTGGCAGAAAGAGGTAAAAATCCCCCGGTTATACCTTTGCTAAGACATATAATATCCGGTTCCGTTTTAGCTTTTTCACAGGCAAACCAATCACCCGTCCGGCCAAATCCGGTCATGACTTCATCATATATCACTACCAGATCATATTTGTGAGCTAACTCCTCCAGTTTTTGAAGATATTCGGGACGGCACATGTTCATTCCACCGGCACCTTGTATCAATGGCTCCAATATAATACCGGCAAATTTTGATGGATTGTTTTTCAGTTGACCTTCTATGACCTGAAGGGATTGTGCCTCCCTTTCAACAATAGAATCATCCCCCAAAAAAGTACCCGGGAATGGTACATACTCGATATCAAATAGAAACTTTACGAAAGGATCTGTAAAAACGGAGCGTGCTCCAACCGACATAGAACCAAAAGTATCCCCGTGATATGCATTTTCAAAACACAAGAAAGCGGAACGGTCTTCTCCCTGATTTCTCCAATACTGAATGGCCATTTTAAGTGCAACTTCAACAGCAGTAGAACCATCATCCGAATAGAAAACACGGCTGAAATGATCCGGCAATGCATCTAACAATCCATTAGCTAATTTTTCCGCCGGATCATGAGTGAAATCAGCAAAAATTACTTGCTCCAGATTCATGGCCTGTTCATAAATCGCTTTAGCAATTACAGGATGACTATGTCCATGTAAATTCACCCACCAACTGGACACCATATCAATAAGCTTCTTGCCATGTTCCAACTCAAGTTCTACGCCATTTGCAGAGATAACTTTCTGAGGAACCGGTGCCGTCTTCATTTGCGTATCCGGATGCCAGAGTGGGTAATAATCACGACTTTTATGTTCATTCATATTTGTACAATTCCTTTTCCTTTCGAATCAAATGCTCACTTAAAATAGCAAAAACAAGATTAAGCCTCTACATTGCAAAATTATGATAGTAGTTTGAACTGTATATTTAGGTAATTTGTTTTTGTTGTAAATTCTTTCATTCAAAACCGGGAAAGTGCAATGAACAACTCAAAGAAAAAAGATCAATCCAAAGATCTGACACCTGAACAATATCATATAATGAAAGAGAAAGGCACGGAACCTCCTTTTTCAGGCAAATATTATCATGAAAAAAGAAAAGGTATATATCGCTGTGCATCCTGTGGTAATGTATTATTTGATTCGAAAACTAAATACGACTCAGGATCAGGCTGGCCGAGCTTTTACGCCCCTATTTCTGATGAGCATGTAGCCACCCAAGATGATACCAGTTTTCTTATGAAACGAACCGAGGTATTATGCGCCAGGTGTAAATCACATTTAGGACATATATTCGATGATGGTCCAGAGCCTACGGGATTACGCTATTGTATCAATTCTGTTGCACTTGATTTTGAAGAGGAGAAGAAAGAACAATAATGTCGTTATAGATGTTTAATCAGGTACCTTCAAAGGAATTATGGCTATTGGGTTTAAGGTGGTATACTTATTAATTATCCAGATATAAAATTAACATGTTTATCAATAATTAATTCAAAATCATTATTAGTTATTGACAATATCATATAATTATACAACATTATCTCTAATCCACTTATATATAGTGTATTATAAGTGGCAGTATTTATAAGAGAGATTTTTAATAATATTTTGGGGTAAATATTATATGGGTAAAATTAAGATTAAAATAGATGGTCTCGCTGAATCACGTAAAATCCGTCATATAAAAAATATTACTGGCGTAGTAGTAGTATTTTTATATATCTATTTTTTTTATAACATCTTACATCATAACATTGACCCTTTTTATAACAATATCTTCAACATACTTTTATGGTTATTTATCGCTTCAATTGTCTTTTTAATTTATCCCGCCACATTAAAAATAATCCATAAATATGTTAAAAATCATTTCGTTATACTTGATGACAACTCTATAATTTTTCATTTAGGCTTAGGACATAAGAAGCAATTTCCAGTGGATACTATTGATACCATAACTTTGGAGCAATCGTATATAAAAGTTGTAAGGAAGGATCATTTGGTATTTAAAGTCCGTTTTCATTTAGATTATTCGGCCCAGAAAATACTAAAAAAACATATTGATTCTTTTAATCAAAGGAATAAATTAACGGAAACAACCACTACCTGATTTTTTAAAATTACAGCAAATCTATCAAGCCAGGAAGATACGTTTAAATTCATTTTTTATAGTCTCCTTATTTATCTCTTCCAATGCCTGAACGGTTCCAAATACATTAACGTCTCCATATTTCTCAATGGCTTCTGTGTTCCCGGGATTGTCCGGACCATTTAAAACCACACCTAATACCCGAATGTCATACCTTCTAAGCTGCTCAAGACTTAAAAGTGTATGATTGATAGTACCAAGAGAACTTCGGGCAACCAGTAGCACCGGTAACTTCAACATTTTTATTAATCCTATAATCATATCCTGATCATTTAACGGTACCATAAGTCCACCGGCTCCTTCCACTATCAAATACTCATGTCGGGACTCCGGTATGTGAAAATTTTGCATTTGAATAGTGACACCGTCTATAGCTGCCGAAGCATGTGGTGAGAGCGGTTCCGATAACAAATACGTCTCTTTATGAAAGTGAGAATCATCAAAACGTGTCCACTTCTTTACTCTTTGTGTATCAGTCATGCCTTCATCCAAACCCGATTGAACAGGCTTCCAGTAATCCGCATGTAAACCTATAGTTAACATGGCAGATACGAGTGTCTTGCCTATTCCCGTATCAGTACCGGTAACAAAAAATTTATCAGGCAACTTCGGAATAACTTTCATGAGCTTATATCCTTTAATCGTTTTTCTTAACGGCTACATAAACCAGTTGATAATCCACTTCCACGACATCCGGATACTTATCCTCCCAATATGCAATCAAACGTTTCATTTGAGAATTGGTCAATTGCTTATCATTTGTGGGGGTCCCTGCACCAATACGTTTCATTTTTCTAAAAAAATCAGTTACAGATTCATACCGTTCCGGTACATATTCCGAAAACGAATCCACAAATACCGGTTTCATGGATAATTGTACCACCAGGCGTTCCTCATCAGGCAACGTATTTCCCGTATATGGGATTTCCAGGTCCTGACACATCATTTTCCATTGTGAGAAGCTGTGATCACCGGGAAACGAGAAAAGTAATAAGCCACCGGGTTTCAATGCATCGATCATTGAATAGCCCCCAAACATGGCATCTTTGAACCATTGAACAGTAAATCCCGATATAATGAACGCATATTTTCCGGCATCCCTTACATTTTCACCATCCAATACATCAAATTTTACCCTGTCACTCAATAATCCCTTTTTGTCCATTTTCTGTTCACAAAACTTCACCATGTCACCGGATATATCTGTAACATAAATTTCTTTCTGAGGGAACAGTTGGAGTAAATGCTCTGTGATAAAACCGGTACCACAGCCTATTTCAAGAATGGGTCCTGGAGGAATAATATCCAGCCAGGGCTCCAAAGAGGCAATCATCTTGTCTGCCGCAAGTTTCTGAATACCGGCATTGTTATCATATGTTTCAACATGTTTTGAAAAATTTTCTTTAACCCTGTTTTTTAAGTATTTCTGTGCAGTAGTATCCGCCATAATAAATCTATATCATATTTATGTTGCTCAATATCTGATCTATACACCATTCCGGATGAGTAAAAGGCAATGAGTGCCCGCTTTTCTCTTTAATTACTATCTCACTACCGGCCAACATCCCTTGTAGCTTTCTTCCTTTTGAAATATCTACGATCCTATCTGTATCACCGTGCAAAATAAGAATTTTTTGAGGGTTCTTCAGATTTTCAATCACCATTCTGTTCTTATTCAATAATTCCAAATCATTTTTCAATACAGAATCATTACATTCTTTCGGCACTTTTAAATCAGGATGCGTTGGATAATAGCAATTCTTATAAAAATCTTTAAGTAAATCTCTTGATTGACCATTTTCAATTCTGGCGAGCATACTTTTTACTATCTTCTGAGAACGCTGTTCTAATCGTTGATCTTCAGGATGGAAGTAGTCGAAACCACTAATGATAATGAGATTATGTGCTTTATTTAAAAAATCATCCGGCACAAGGTGAATACCCAACGAATGGGTTACAACTACGAGTTGCCGGTGATTGGTTACTTCAATGCTGTCAATTTGCATAGAATCACCGAAGTAACCTCGATCGCCTGTTAGTATAACCTCATTTTCAGGTATCAGGTATCGCCATTGATTCCAGCATGTGGAATCAAATCCCCAGCCATGTTGCAGAAACCAAATCCTATCCATTTTGCCAATTGTCAAGGACATCAATAAAGTAATCGATATGATTCCTGGTATGTTTTGCGGTGAGTGTAATTCGTATCCTGGATGAGTTATGTGGTACCGTTGGTGGACGAATAGCAGTGGCCAATATATTATGTCCTTCCAAATAAGTGGACAAGGATAACGTGTCTTTCTCATCACCGATAATTATGGGAATAATTTGTGAGTCAGAATTACCCGTATCAAATCCCATTTTAAGTAATTTCCCTTTTAAATAAAGGATATTGGCATGAACTTTTTGCCGTTGTTCTCCCATTTCAGGTATCAGCTCAAGCGCACCCTCAATCGCTCCTATGACAGCAGGTGATAGGGATGTTGTATAAATAAAACCAGGGCAGTAGTTAATTAAATAATCTCTTAGAATCGCTCTACCCGTCATAAAAGCTCCCATCACTCCAAAAGCTTTTCCAAAAGTTCCTAACCTTAAATCTACATTATCCTTTCCAAAAGATAACCCCTTACCGTTTTCACCCAATATCCCAATGGCATGTGCTTCATCGAGATATAAGAAAGCATTGTATTTTGATGCCAACTCAGATAAACCATCAACATCACTCCGGTCACCATCCATACTAAAAACCGTTTCCGAAACGATAATAATTTTTTTGCCACCGGCGACTTCTTTAATTAATAATTTCTCAAGATGATCCAGGTCATTATGTTTATATCGTAATAAACGGCTCTTACTCAGAAGTGCACCCTGAATCAGGCTGTTGTGACTCAATTTATCGGCAATAATAACGGATTCCCGATCTGCAAGTGTGCTTAAGATTGTTGTATTGGCCTGAAACCCGGTATTAAATACGAGGGCGGATTCCTCATTTAACCAATCGGCCAGCCTTTCTTCTAATTCTTCATGACAGATAAAATCACCGCAAACCAATCGTGATGCCGTAGCACCGGTTCCATATTCATGCAAGTGAGCTTCCGATTTCTCCTTCAAATGCGAATGGTTGGACAAACCCAAATAGTCATTTGAGCAAAAATTTAGCAATGATCGTCCATCCTGTAAAATTATTACAGGCTCATTTAAATCGAGATGTTTGATAGGTTTTAAGGAACGATAACGATTCACTACCTTTCTCTGATTCAGTTGCTCTTTGAAAGACTGATAAATCTCACTCACTTTATGTCCGCTCCGGAATCGTTCTATTTACTGCTTTTTTCGTACTGTTTTTTATCCAATTTGACAACCTGATCGGGGGTTAACGTTGTATCGGGTTGAAATGTCCAGCCCATGGCCTGAAACTGACGCATAAAACGGCGTTTATGATATTTTGGGGCAAACTGAGCAAATTCTATCATATATAATCGACGCTGTTTGGGTGCATAAATGGTATAGTTGACAAAAGGCCCGCCCATTGCATCATGAGTCATACGCCATGTACCCATCGTTTGCAAGGCATACCTGCCGTGCATTTCAAGTGTTTTTGTAATTATTGGGCGCCTGTTCGGGTATCGGTCCTCTGTGGTTACATATGAACTGTCACGAGTTCCCCGAATATATATTTTCATCAGGCTGTCACGCTTCGTATTAATCCATTTTTGATTCAGATTGTCTACATTATCCACATTGTCTTTCCACCAAACCCATATCCAGCGGTCATTATTGGCCATATACCAACGTAAACTAACGAAATTGGTAGTGTCAACATTTAACTGGTAATCATGTTCTACCCTGAACTTAAAACCATGCTTTTCCCATAACGTATCTTCAATCGCCTTCTGTTCGCCCCGGTGATATAAATATGTTTGCATCCTCTGCAATGTAATCTGATGTATTGTACTGAGTAATTGACTACCCGATTCATGGATTTTAGCAGCAAGTGAATCATCAGAATTACCGGTAAGAATCATTGTCCATTGATTCCTGTACCATTTATCACGTAATGGAAATGCAAAATTGCGACCTTCACGAACACGGTCTTTAACACCTTTACTTAATAAAGCTCGGATGAACTTGCCCGTATTGGTATTTTCATTTAATGTGGCCGCAAAAATAACATTTTTTCTCTTCTTGGCTTGGTCAAGATCAGATGTATTCCTCAAACTCATAAAAGATAAATCATATTCCGGCTCCGGATGCGGTAATGTTTTGATATCAGCAGCAAATACATCCCGAATGGCATCCGCCGTTTTGCTATGCCATTTTGTAGAATCCATTACTACCAAAATATGTTCGTTATTCCCGATAGCATCCATACGGTAATCCCCGTTGCACCCGGTTAATACGGTAAGGAATATCAGCAATAATAATAATCCAGAAATATTTTTTTTAATCGTAGTTTGCATGACACCTTAAGTTTATGATAGACAATGCACTAATCTTATTAATAATTTTTGTTATAAAACGAATATATCAGGATTTTATTTAAAAATTTTTAGATATAAATTCATCCGTATTTCAATTCACTAACAAAATCAAAAAGTTTTTCCTTCCATCCGTCTGTTGGATAATTTGATTTTATATTATCAATTAACGCACTGCCGACAATAAAACCATCCACTTTTCGCGAAATATTCATTGCATTTTCGTGATTTTTAATGCCAAATCCAATCATTACAGGATTTTTGGTAATATTTTGATTTACACGATCAATAAACCTGTCGACCGATTTCTGCACCTCATTCCCCGATCGGGCACCTGTAACTCCCGTTACAGAAACACAATACACAAAACCCCCTGATCGATCATCAATCATTTTCATTCTGTCATCCGGGGTATTGGGGGCCACTAAATAAATAAGATTGAGGCCATATTTATCTGCGTGTTCCCTGATAATATTCGATTCTTCAACGGGAACATCAGGTAAAATCAGGGCATCAACACCTGCATCAGATGCTCCTCTGCAAAATTTTTCAATACCATAATGCATCACGGGATTAAGGTAACCCATTAATATGATCGGCATATCTGAACTTTCCCTTATCTTCTTCACCTGTTGAAAGATTTTGGTAATACTGATGCCATTTTTAATAGCTTCATTACTCGACAATTGAATAGTCGGTCCGTCGGCAAGTGGATCGCTAAAAGCCATCCCGAGTTCTATCATGTCAGCTCCGGCTTTATCCATACCAAGGACCAAATCGACGGTATCTTCAACCGTGGGGTAACCGGCCGTCAGAAAAAGGCTCATTACTTTTCCATTGGGATTCTTTTTACCGGCTTCGAATAATAGGTTTAATCTGTTGCTTTTATTCTGCATTGTTAATCAAGATATTTTGAAATAGTTCCCATGTCTTTATCCCCTCTGCCCGAACAGTTGACAATGACAATTTCATTTTCTGTTGTTTCCGGCATCAATTTTTCGAGATAAGCCATAGCGTGAGCCGATTCAATAGCCGGAATAATGCCTTCTTTACGGGACACCAGCTTTACAGTCTCCATGGCTTCATCATCTGTAATTGCATGATATGTGACCCGGCCCGAATCATGAAGATAAGCGTGTTCTGGGCCAATACCCGGATAATCAAGGCCGGCACTCACTGAATGAGCCAGTTGAACCTGGCCCTCTTCATTCTGTAATAAAAAGCTGAGGGCACCGTGCAATATGCCCGGTGTGCCGATACTTAGAGATGCAGCCGTTTTATCGGTATCAACACCAAGTCCTGCGGCTTCCAGGCCAATTAATTTGACCGTCTTATCATTAAGGAAGGGATAAAAAATGCCCATCGCATTCGATCCTCCACCTACACAGGCCAAAATATAATCAGGTAATCTTCCTTCCTTTTTTAGGGTCTGCTTTTTGGTTTCTTCGCCTATAACTTTTTGAAAATCACGAACCATCATCGGATATGGATGCGGGCCTACGACTGATCCTATGATGTAATAGGTATCGTCCACGTTTGTGACCCAATCCCTGATGGCCTCATTTGTTGCATCTTTCAGAGTTTGAGATCCGCTGGTTACCATTCTGACCTCGGCTCCAAGGAGGCGAATGCGATCGACATTTAATTTCTGCCGCTCCATATCCTCCTTGCCCATATAAATAATGCAATCCAAACCGAAACGCGCACACACCGTAGCTGTTGCCACTCCATGTTGACCGGCACCGGTCTCGGCAATGATTCTTTTCTTCCCCATTCTCCGGGCGAGCAAAATCTGGCCAATCGTATTATTGATTTTATGAGCACCGGTATGGCACAAATCTTCTCTTTTAAAATATATCTTTGCTTTACCGTAATACTCTGTGAGTCGCTCTGCAAACGTTAAAGAAGTTGGTCTCCCAACATACTCATGTAGCAGACTTCCGTATTCTTCATTGAAGGATACATCATTTTGGGCCTGACGATAGGCTGTATTTAATTCATTTATAGCCGGAATCAAAATTTCCGGTACAAAACGACCACCGAATTGACCAAAATAACCTTCTTTAGTAGGGGCTTGATAAGCCATATGTTTTATAATGTTGTATTTCTATGAAAATTAATTATCTCGACTGATGCTTCTACTTATTAACGCAACATCTGCTTAATCTGCTTAATCTGCTTCTTGCGTATCCCAAATTCTGCGCACTTCTTCAAAAAAGTTATCCATTTTATCTAAATCCTTGATACCTGCTTCTGCTTCCAGGCTGCTTGAAATATCGATGGCATATGGTTTAACTGTGCGAATCGCTTTACTGATATTATCCGATGACAGGCCACCCGCCAGGAAAAAAGGGATCTCATTATCCCAATCTTTCAGTATTTCCCAATTGAACTTTTTACCCGTACCACCCTGTGCGTCTTTATCATAGGTATCAAACAGAAAGTATTCAGCTACACCTTCATAAGGGGCAATCATTGCTTCCAGTTCTTCGCGTGTCGTTCCTGCTTTGATACGAAATGATTTAATGATAGGCTTTTCTATAAGCTGACAATATTCCGGCGACTCTTCACCATGCAGCTGGATATAATCAATCCCGGTCATTGTAGCAATTTCATTGACATCATCCAGTGACTGATCGACAAATACGCCAACATTTTGGGGTCCTTCCACCCAACTTATGATAGCTGACGCTTCCGCAGGTACAATATAACGCGGACTCTTGTCATAAAAGATATAGCCAAGGTAATCTGCCATGGCCCCGGATGCATACCGGGCATGCTCAAGTTTGGTCAAACCACAAATTTTCACCCGGGTCCGGGCATCTTCTTCAACAAACATTTTTGATTCTGTATTATTTATTTAAATTCGCAAGTAAATTCCGTAACACTTCTCCGGGATGATCTTGTTTCATAAAATACTCTCCAATCAGTGCAGCATGAATCCCGTTATCACGCAAATATTGTAAGTCATCGGCATTGTGTAAGCCACTTTCAGAAACTTTAACAATTTCATCCGGTGCCTTATTTAGTAACGCGACACCCTGGTGTAAATGCACATTAAAAGTTTTCAGGTCCCTGTTATTAACACCTATGATATTAACACGTTCAAAATCGATTCTATTGTAATCTTCCTGATCATAACACTCAACAAGACATTGTAGTTCTGCTTCTTCAGCAGCATGATGCAATTCCTGAAGCTGATTCCCATCTGTAATGCGCACAATCAACAGGACAGCATCAGCTCCATAAGCTCTCGCTTCTTCTATTTGATAGGGATCGATGATGAAATCCTTACGCAGCAGTGGGATATCAACTTCATTACGGGCCAATTTTAAATTCTCCAAAGCTCCCTGGAAAAAGAATTCTTCCGTTAATATCGATAACGCCGAAGCCCCTGCTTCTCTATATTGTGAAGCAATTCGCTGTACATTAAAATCTTCCCGAATTAATCCCCTGGAAGGAGAGGCTTTCTTTATTTCAGCTATAATAGATGGATTTGAACCATCATGTAAACGTTCTTTAAAGTTCTTTCTCGGTCTTTCATATAATTCAAAAGCCTGAAAATCGGAGATACCAACTTTCTTTTTTTTCTTATTGAGCTCGCTTCTGGTTTTGTCTACTATATTTGAAAGTATATCCGGCATTTCAATCAATTACTGTTATGGATATCGTTTGTACCGGTTACAAACTCGTTGAGTTTCTTTAATGCCCTGCCGCTTTTAAGACTGTCGAGAGCTGCATCATGTGCTTCTTCCAGATCATCAACAATACCGGATGCATGTATGGCAAATAATGCATTCAGAAGTATTACATCCCGTTGAGCATCCGTAGCTTTATCTTCGAGAATTGAACGGATGATTTCAGCATTTTTTTCTTTATCTCCACCTTGTATTTCTTCCATTGTAGCCAATGTAAAACCAAGATCACGCGGATCAAACCGGATGGAATCGGAATGCATATTATTCTGCAAATGATACACTTCCGTATAGGTATTGATACTGAATTCGTCCATCCCGTCGTGTGAATTAACACCATAAGCAAACTCGGTATCAAGATTAGATAATATCTGCACAATTTTATTTGCCACGTCCTGACTATAAGCACCTATGACTTGTCGTTTTACTTTAGCAGGATTTAATAAAGGGCCTAAAATATTAAAAAACGTCCTAAGCTTTAGCGATCGTCTTGCCGGCATAACTTCTTTCATTGCCGGATGGAAAAACGGTGCAAACATAAATGCCATACCGGTTTCATTAAACATCTTTTCCACTTCTTCCTTTTTTAACGTGGCAACTGCACCAAGAGCTTCCAGCACGTCGGCACTACCGCTTTTACTCGATACACTTCGATTACCATGCTTCAATACAGGTACACCCGCTCCGGCCGCTACAAACATAGCACCGGTTGAGATATTAAATGTTCCCGATTGATCCCCGCCCGTACCACACAGGTCAATGGCATTATCCAGCGGAACATCTACCTGAACAACGGCATCCCGCATCACTTTAACAATGGCGGTTAATTCTTCGACACTTTCCCCTTTCATGCGCATGCCAAAGAGAAATGCCGATATACGTGCTTCCGAAACCTCACCGGTTATAATGGACTTTATGGCAAATGTGGCTTCATCCGAACTGAGATCTTCCCCATCAGCCAATTTATTGAGTATTTCCGTAAATGAAAACATTACAGTACCTGTACCTAATTGCTGTTATTATTACCATTAAGCCAATTTGCAATTATTTTTGGCCCTTCAATTGTCAAAATACTTTCAGGATGAAACTGGATACCTTCGATCGGATATCGCCGATGCCTGATTCCCATTACAACACCTTCCGATGTTTCCGCGGTAATTTCAAATTCTTCATCGGAGATGCTTTTTCTATCCAGTACAAGTGAATGATACCGGGTCGCCTTAAAACCTTGTGTTACCGACAGATAAACACTCTTCCCGTCATGATATATTTCCGATGTTTTACCGTGCATCAATGTTGGAGCGTGAACCACTTCAGCACCAAATACTTCACCAATTGCCTGATGTCCCAGGCAAACACCTAAAACAGGTGTGTCTTTACCCATCGATTCGATGACATCTTCCATTATACCGGCCTGATCCGGCCGGCCCGGTCCGGGCGACAGGAGTATTTTATCAGGATTCATATCCCGAATCTGATCGACGGTAAGTTTGTCATTCCGGTATACATTATAATCCGATGTATGTTCACCTACAAGGTGAACAAGATTATAAGTGAATGAATCATAATTATCGATAATAAGGATCATATGATATCCCGTTACACCATTTTAAAATTACGTATCAAACCTGCAGCTTCCCTGATAGGCTCCATAACCTGTTCTGCCCGTACCCTTGCTTTTTCAGCTCCTGTCTTAAGAACATCAAATACATAATCAGGGTCCTTTATCAGCTCTTTACGGCGTTCCCTGGCCTCGGCAAAATAATTTTCTATCAAGCCCAGTAATTCCTTCTTGGCATGGCCGTACCCATAACCGCCCGAACGATAGTTATCAGCTATCTCCTCTTGCTTTTCAGGAGTAGCAAAAAGTTTGATCAGGGCATATACATTACACGTATCGGGATTCTTCGGTTCTTCCAGTGGTGTTGAATCTGTCTTTATGGACATCACTTTCGTCTTGAGTGTCTTACCCTCATCAAATATCTGTATGGTATTATCGTACGATTTACTCATCTTGCGACCATCTGTCCCGGGTACGACGGCAACCGATTCAACGATATACGGATCTGGGATCTTTAAATATTCCCCCTGGTATATATGATTGAATTTACCTGCCAGATCTCTGCAAATCTCTACATTCTGTTTCTGATCGGCCCCAACAGGTACAAGGTCCGAGTTATAAATAAGGATATCTGCAGCCTGAAGTACCGGATATGTAAACAGGCCGATATTCGGAGCAAGGCCATTTGCCACTTTATCTTTATAAGCCACACCTTTCTCCATCATGCTTACCGGGCAGATTGTTCCGAGTATCCATGCCAATTCGGTTACCTGAGGAACGTCACTCTGAATGAAGAATGTACATTTATCAGGGTCAAGGCCCAATGCCAAATAATCGAGCGCCACATCCAGGGTATTTTGACGAAGTGTCTGGCCATCATTAATTGATGTCAATGTGTGGTAATTGGCCATGAAATAAAAAGCATCCCCTTTATGCTGCATTTCAAGATGCTGTTTCATGGCTCCGAAATAGTTACCGAGATGTAGTTTGCCTGAAGGCTGAATGCCCGATAATATTGTCTTGTTTTTATCTATATCTGAAGATTTACTTTCCACTGTCATTTATCATTATTATTAAGTGCAACGTTTAATGCCTCAACCAGTGCACGCGCTTTATTTTGTGTTTCTTCATATTCTTTAGCCGGATTACTATCCGCAACAATACCGGCACCGGCTTGTATATAAATATTCTTATCTGTAGCTATCATTGTTCTAATGGCGATACAGGTGTCCATATTACCGGAAAAATCGAAATAACCAATGGCACCGGCATAAGGTCCGCGTTTATTAACTTCAAGCTCATCAATAATTTCCATAGCTCTTACTTTTGGAGCACCACTAACTGTACCCGCCGGGAAACAATGTTTTAGAGCATCAACCGCATCACAATTATCCGATAAATTACCTGCTACATCCGAAACAATATGCATAACATGAGAATAACGTTCTACACCCATGTTTCGCTTAATCGACACCGAACCGGGTTTACAAATACGTGAGAGGTCATTCCGCCCCAGATCAACCAACATCACATGTTCCGATAACTCTTTAGGATCATTTTTCAAGTCGACTTCAAATGCCAGATCCTCTTCTGTCGTTTTACCTCTTGGACGTGTCCCGGCTATAGGAAGGACTTCTGCAATGCCGTCCTGAACTCTTACCAATACTTCGGGTGATGAGCCAATCAAGGCAAACTCCCCGAAATCAAGATAAAATAAATACGGCGAAGGATTAACCGTTCGAAGCGCTCTGTAAAGCATGAAACGATCACCCTCAAATTGCGTTGTGAATCTTTGCGAAAGCACAACCTGAAAGATATCGCCCTCGTAAATATAATCACGGGCCTTCTCTACCATATCCTGATATTGCTTCCTGCCGGTATTGCTGCTTATACCATTTCCCGAAAGATGAAAAGGTGTATTATATGATACACTTTTATTCATCACTTCCTGCATGGAATCCAATGACTGTTGTGCATACTCATATCGCTCTTTGAGCTTCACATCATCAGCATCATCAATAAAAATTGTTTTAATGAGTATGATCCGGTGTTTCACATGATCAAATGCGTAGATTTCATCATAAAACGCCCAAATGGATTCCGGCAGCTCCAGGTCATCTTCCGGCATATCAGGCAATTCTTCAATCATTCGAATCGTATCGTAAGAAGAATAGCCAACCGCTCCACCAGTTAATCGCGGCAGATCAGGAATTACCGGTTCACGATATTTGCCGATCAGGGATCTGATATTTTCAAAGTACGATCCGTTTAAAGGATAAATACCAGAATCTTTTTCCAGCACCAATTCCCCATTACGATTTCGTAATATTTGATAGGGATTACGGCCAAGAAAAGAGTATCTGGCAACATTTTCACCACCTTCAACCGATTCGAGAAGAAATGGATACCGCCCACCTTCCCGCAGCTTCAGGAATAACGATACCGGGGTTTGTATATCATCCATCATGGTACGATACACCGGAATCGCATTATATCCCCGGGCTAAATCTTTAAATTTATTGTATTTCATATTGTTATAAGCAAAAAAAAACCCACTTCAAGTTTGCTTGAAGCGGGTTCCGACGTCATTGTGTTTCTGAAATTTCTTATTAAAGACAATACTATCCAACGTCGATCCGCTTATCGAATCGACCACCACCAACTTCTATTGGATATCTGTACTGACTTTATCATGGCAGTGAATTTATATTCATTTCCTGCTAATGTCAATGGCCTTTTAAAAAAGTTGATAAAAAAATATCGGCGATTGCTGTAAATAAATGATAATGAATCAATAAAAAAGGTGATTTAATGTTATCTTATGCTGAATGTGTTGTTACACCCGGTGTTCGATTAAAAATGGTGAAAGAATATTCACATTATTCCATATCTTTCGTCATCTTATTCACTTAATCAATTTACATTTAAAATTTTAGTTCAAGATTTTGCTGCGATATCTAAATCATTTTAGAATTTTTCTTCTGCTAATTGCTGCGTTTGTTTTTCTTACTTCCTGCAGTGACACTACTTCCGTTAAACCCATTCACACTCAGAGTGTGATTTTACAGGATGTTTTAATATCTCCTCTGAATATTTCTTTTAAAAACACTGCCATAAAAAAAGATACTACCATTAATTTGACCTTTGCAGCTACTGTAACAGATACTTCCCTGATAAAAAGTGATCCTTTTTTTACGGTTATTGACCTTCAATCATCGCAAGCCATCGCAACCGGACAGCTTACTAATTTTGATAAAAGTAAATCCCGGTTTACAACGAAATATCCATTACAGTTAAAAACAACAGCTTTTGCGGAATACCAGGTGTATATCTTTGCCATTGACAAGCAAAATCAATCTACCAACAGGTATCAGACCATTATCACGGTACAAGGTAATGTTGGTAAACCTCCGGTTGTTCTTAGTGTGAGTAATCCGGATTCTGTTCAAATTCCATCCGGTAGTAATACCAGTTATGTTGATTTTAAGGCAAAAGTCACGGATCCGGATGGACAATCGAATATTGACAGCGTACTCGTTAACTTAGTCAGCCAGAACACCGGTAAGCCATTGAATGGTAGTCCGTACCTATTATACGACGATGGTGGCTCTACTAATGTGGGAGGTTCCGTTTCCGGTGATGCCTTTAAAGGCGACAGTGTTTATACCCGCAGATTCCAGGTGAGTTCTTCCAATACGGCTGATAAATTAACCGTTTCCTATTTTGCAGTTGATAAAACCGGATTGCACAGTGATACAACTACAACACACCTGGTATTTGTCAAGTGATGAATAATTTATACAGCTTCAATTACAAATTCATGAGTTATATTTTTGCGGTTTCATTTTTATTACTGTTTGCCAACCTGACAAATGCACAAATAGTTGGGCCTGTTCCCGAAGGTAATGTCAATTCAATTTATCAAAATGGCATTTCCAACATGGATGCTTATGGAGACACATTATGGATTGGTCCGTTGTTACAACGCCACATTGGCAAACAAATTGATTGGTATACGGCTGATAAAGCCGACTCAGTCACGAACGGACAGGGACGCCTCTATTCTATAGCCTTAGGTCGGGATACCGTTATTGCCGGACTTGGTTATACAAAAGATGTCAGTGGTAGTGCTACGGACGTTGGTATGGGTTATTATACATCAGTTGATGGTGGCAATAATTGGAATTTCATTTCATTACCACTCGAATCGAAAGATGACACGGTTTATCATTACGGAGCAAATAACATCAAAACCTTACCTGTTGTTGTACCTGAACAATCTCCACCATATGATGTTGCCTTTCACGGCAATACTATTTTTTCTGTTAACTGGGCTTCTGGTGTGATACGTAGCACGGATTTTGGTAAAAACTGGAATCGGCTGATTCTACCACCTACCAGTGTCGACAGTTTGAATCCCAACAATACCTATAATTTTGGCTTTGACCCCCGAAATGATAACAATTTTCTTGGTTTCGGTTTATTAATAGATAAAAGCGGATACGTCTGGGTTGGAACGGCCGATGGTGTTAATATCTCACCAAATGCCCTGGCGGCACCCCGCGACAGTGTCATCTGGTATCATAAACAAGCCTCGACATCTATTGACGGCCTGATGAGTAATTGGATCATTACCATCAAACAACAGCCAGGTACCAACAGGGTTTGGCTAACCAATTGGGTAGTAAATGGCAATGAACAATATGGGGTTGTTTCAACAACCGATCATGGAAAAACCTTCAAGCATCATCTTGCCGGTGAAAAGATCTACAACCTGGCCTTTCACGATTCGACCATCTTTGCCACAGGTGATTCCGGATTATTCATAAGCAAGGATAATGGTAAGACCTGGAACCACATCGCCCAAATTAAAAGCCCTAACACCTTTATTAAAGCCAATGCTTTATATTACGCCACGGCACGAACAACAAATCGTTTTTGGGTTGGAACCAGTGATGGACTTGCCTCAACCATTGATAATGGAAAAACCTGGGATATAACGCGGGTAAATCTTCCACTTAAGGGAGGCAATCGTTTTCAAAAAGATGCACCGAATGTTAATTGTTACGCTTATCCAAATCCCTATTCAAGAAGTGAACACGGAATAGTCAGAATAAAATTTAAGGTACCCAACAGCGGGAATGTTAGCATTAAGCTCTACGATTTTGGAATGAACCTGATACGTGTTCTGGATAATAAATACTTGAGCAGCGGTACACATGAAGCAGTTTGGGATGGCCTGGATGCCCATGGACATCGCGTTGCCAATGGAGTTGTTTTTTATCGTATAAAAACTCCCAACCACAAATACGGTGGTAAGATTTTAGTATTACAATAATGTTATTATTCATGATTATTTATTCGAAAATTATTTTGTTTAAACCTAATAAAATATTGGTGCCCAAAATTCAGCTGCCATCAGGTAAGTTTACAATGATTCTTTTATTGGTAGTGTCAGCAATATTATTTTCAGCGAGAATATCATGTGCACAAAATGGTGGGTATGCCGGCGCCTACACGCGTATGGGATTTGGTCCGCGTGGTATGGCTATGGGAAACGCCATGACCAGTGTGGAAGATGAAGGTATTTATGCCCATTATAATCCTGCGCTGGCTGCCGCTATAGAAAACAATCAGGTTGATATTTCCGTAGCAGCCATGACTTTTAATCGCAGTCTTAATAGCGTTAATGCCACTTTCAAGTTGCCGCCACAAGCAGGCATTGATATCGGGTTAATAAATGCCAGAGTGGGATCGATTGATGGCCGTAGTAATAGTGGGTATCATACCAATTATTTCTCGACACAACAATTTCAGTTATTTGCCGATTTTGGAATCAATGTTAGCTCACGTCTTCAAATTGGTGCCGGAGTCAAAATCAATTACGCTGATTTCCATAAAAACGTTTCTTCATCAACAGGTACCGGTTTTGATATTGGATTTTTATATCGACCGGTGACCAATCTGAATATTGGGTTTACCATTCAGGATTTATTAGCCGCATATACCTGGGATACTCAGAAATATTATGGTTCAAATGGCAGCCTCCAAACAAAAGATCGCTTCCCTACAAGACTCAAATTAGGTGTGTCTTATCGTTTCTTACATAAAAAACTGATCGTAGCCTCAGATTGGGAATTGCGGTTACAACAATCCGATGCCATTACCACCGAGTTGATCTCTGTTAGCGGCATACCAACAACAAGGGATATCACTCAAAGTGCCACCTCTAAAAGTAAACTTTGGAGAATCGGGGCCTCTTATCACATTCATAAACGATTCACGTTACGTGCCGGCTGGCAGGTCAATGATTTGAAACAATCAGGTGAAACAAATATACCTTCTCTTGGTTTTTCAGTACATTTACCATTCGATCATTTTTCACCATCCATAGATTATGCATTTTTGAGAGAGCCAGATGGTGTAGCCAATATGCACGTATTTTCTTTACGACTTATTTTATAAGTTAAATTATGAAAAATTTTTCTCTGACATTAGTTGCTTTTGGTTTTTTATTTTTCTGTTATTCAACGGTTTTTGCACAGGAGTTTAACAGCAGCCTGCCTTTTCTAAATATTGGGCCGGACGCTTATACTCTCTCTTTGTCCGAAGCGAGAACAGCTGTTCTGGCCGGGTCAGCCGACCTATATACCAATCCGGCTAACCTTGCATTGGAAAAAAGATCGAATCTTGATGTCAGCTACACTTTTTGGATAGCAGATACACGAATAAGTCATGCTTCTGTCAATTTTAAAAGAAAAAATGATGCCATCGCATTTGGAGTATTAACATCCACTGTCAGTAATATTGAATCACGTCAACAACCCGGTGCATCAAATGGTACCTTTTCCATTCAAAATTTCTCTATTGCTACAGCTTATTCCCGAAAATTCGGACCGTTATCATTCGGATTAAACATGATGTATCTTTATGAACAATTCTTCCAGAATAGTGCCACGGGATACGCTATGACGGGTGGGACTGCTTTGAATTTATTAAATCAAAGAGTTCGTTTAGGTGCTGCAATACGGAATGTCGGTAATATGAGTAAACTAAAGGAAACGAAAAGTAAACTTCCAACGACATTTAGTGCCGGAATACATGCAAAAGTAATACAATTTTCAACACCAGGGAATGCTGAAATACCGGTACTCATAGCTGTTAATAGTGATTACGTAAAACCATTGAATGAGGCCAATATTACGGATAGCCAACAGTCAAGTGGATTAACACCCCAAACAAATGGATTCGTAACAAGTGGTCTGTCAGTCGATATAGCACAGCTGATTCAGCTTCATGGCGGTTATCGATTCAGCAAAACAACGGCACGTAAAATGAGTTTTGGCCTGGGCATTCTGGCAAATGACATTCAGGCAGATTTTGCGTATGTCCCTTTTGAAACGGGCTTCGGTAATGTTTATTCGGTTAGTTTCAAATATTATTTCTGATCATTCCACTCGAAACGACTTCTAAGATAACCCCGGGAGTTAAAATGCTCTTTAAAAAATATGAGAGAGCGTCTTGGATCCATTGGATTATCAGTATCCGTCTCCATTGATACGCCAAAATCGACGTAACGAATATCCTCATTTTTGGCTTTCAGGCACGTCTCATGCAGAAGTCGATTAACCGGCCGAAGTTTTTGGTATTGATAATCCGAAGCTATATAAAATGTCAGGATAACATTATCGGTACATTTCATATTCATTACGCCAGCTAATAACTTATTATCCTTATATGCACCCAAAAGTTCTATCCTGTCCGGATAAAGCTGCATCAGTGAATTTATCTCCTCTTTTGAATGAGTTGGTTCCAAATCATACTTGGCCTTATTTTCCTCGAGGATCGGATAGAATTTGTTAATATCCGTTACAGGTTGTACTTCAATATTTTTTTTAATGGATTTTCGCACAGCTCTCCTGCACATAGAAGAAAGTGACTTCTCACTATAGCCTGTAGTATCTGTTATTGACGATATAAGAGATTGTCTTTCAGTAAATCCATAATAACGTAACAGGAAATCGAGATTCTGGTTTATCTCCCTGTTGTAAGCAATTGGCGGAAAAGTCATGCTTATCTTACGTAACCCGATATCTTTGAAATACTCCATGATCGCCAACAAAGCTTTCTCAGTTTGCTCAAAACTCAATGATAATATGATAAACCCACCGTAACTTGCCGCGGTTGGAGATATGAACTCATCCTCTTCAAATCGTCCGACTACGCCGGCCAGTATATCTATCCCATCATGACAGGATATAAATCTTACATTCTTTTGGTGATCATGATGATGGAAGAAACGGGCCTCCGAAAAAAGGGTCCCATTATTGGATAACCTTATAAATTCATCCCATTCCTGTTCATCCAGATCCGAAAGATCACGGTCTTTAATGATCATATTGGCTCATAATTTTCATGGTTTTATATATCTCTGAAGTCTTGACTACCAATTGTTCTTTCTCCTGAATAGCACCTATAAAATTACATAATTCGAGATACAGCGGTTCCTCTTTAACAATATCCACTTCTTTTTTGGCCAGGTTTCCATACTTCCTTAAAAATTCGCGGAAATCCTTTTCTACGAAATCATCCGGATTCACATTCGTCTCGTATAGCGATAAACTTTGATTGATATAATTCACTTCCGCGTATCCCCGTGTACCTGTAACAGCAAGTTGCCTTATTTTAACCGGTGTAATCCAATTCACTTGTATTACCCCGCTACAGTGGGGATACTCGATAAAAATCGTTGTTGAATCGTCTATATCTTTGGAGAAAACATTCAGCTTATGAACCTTTAACTGTTCGGGCAATTGTTGCGTCAAATAATAAAAGATATCGAGATCATGGACAGCCAGGTCATAATAAACTCCCACATCGGTTAATTTTGACGGGTAACCACCAAGTCGTCTCGACATGATATTTGTTATTTCACCGAGATTTCCTTCATCAATAATCGACTTTAATTTCTGCAGAGCCGGATTAAAACGTTCAACATGGCCAACCGTTAAACGAACGCCCTTTTTCTTTGCCAGCGTTATCAATTCTGATATTTCGTCCGGTATGATAGAAATTGGTTTCTCAACCAACACGTGAATGCCACGCAGCAGGCATTCTTTTACAATTTCATAATGCGATCTTGTTGGCACGCAAACGGAAACGGCTATCGGTTGTTCTTTATTCAACAACTCTTCATAACTGTCGTAATAATCGCATTTGAATTCCCCGGCAACCTCCATTGCCTTCCGTATATCTTTATCGGCCACTGCAATTAAAACGGCCTCATTAATTCTCTTATAATTACGGCAATGATGATACCCGATATTACCGGTTCCGATAACCGCAACCTTACATTTATCTAACTCCATGCATGATCATTAATTAATTACTGTAATAAAAGAAGATAGGGTTTGCATCGAGAATACTAAAGATGAATTTAATGCATCAGGATTGTAAACCGGCTAATTTGAGAATTGTATCTTCCTGATGTTCCCAATTAAAATATTTCGATGCTATCTTACAATTCTTAGAAAATTTAACCTTTTCATCTTTATCTAATAGTTCCCTGATATGTAAAGCTAATTCTTTCGGATGAACATCAGGTGATACCAGCTTCCCTATCTCATATTCTTGAAGTACGGGGCGCATCGCCGGTAAATCGCTGACCAGGCTTGGAATGCCCGCCATACAATATTCAAATAACTTATTTGGCAGGGCAAACTGATAACTCAATGAAACCGGTTCTATGAATGCCAAACCAAGATCTGCAGAGGTTGTCCATGGCATCAATTCATCATAAGGGACCCTGCCCATCATCAAAACTTTATTTTCCACGTCAAGCCGCTTTACTTCTTTGATTATTGTATCTATATACCGGCCATGACCAATAAGGCATAAAACGACATTATCCAGATATGGTAGTGTTCGGATGATTTTTAATATCCCCCTGCCTTTTCCAAGCAATCCCTGGTATAAAATGATTTGTTTATCCTTTTCCAGTTTAAAATAAGATCTTATTTTATTCGTTTTTTCAACCTCTTGATAAGGGGGTAAATTCATGACCACATCCGGCCGTGGCATGGTATATAAATCTCTGAGATAGTCGGAATCAAGAGGTCCGGAAGTATAGGTCATATCCACTTTATGTATCAGATATCTTTCAATTCCGGAAATGACCTTTTGCTTAAAAGGTTCATCATGCACCGTTCCAAGGGCTGTGTAAACTTCACGGGCATCATAATTGAGTCTGCCCCCGTTTACTTTTGCTATGAAAGTGACCAATGGTAAAATATAAAGGTCCTGTGACCAATATATACCCGCTTTTATTTTATGGGTGAGAGGGAAAACAGCCTTAATAAAATCAATCCATAAGGTAAGAAAACGACGGTCATTGTACTTTACAACCGGTATTATAGTTACATCATAAGAAGGGAGAATATCATTCGACAGATTAGACACCCGGCCGATCAAACATATCTTTTGCTTCTTTTTTAAAAGGGTTCTTATGATATTCAGTGTTCTTGAATCATTCTCAATAAGACCCAGAGCAATAAAACAATGGTCAAAATATTGTGTCCGAACATCTTGTATAGGAACTATTTTTGCCATACCCCAAAATTTACAACGGGTTTTAAAACCTGTCTACCCGAAATGCATCATTATCATATCGCTCATCCACTATCAGGATATCTTCGTCGTTGTCATCTTCCCCGTTATTTTGAAGATCATTCCATAATTGGTAACCGGCCATGACGATCCCCTTTCCAATAAAAATAGTAAAGACGGCCATGAGACCATATTCCTGGAAAAAAATTATCGCCAGAAAATAACCGACAAATAATATTACTCGTCCCCGATGTTTTTTAACATAACCTCTGCTGAAACGTGGAATTTTATCGAATGGTACCGTGCTGACCATCAAAAGGGAAAGCAAAACGACCATAGGTATCAAAATGCCATTTACCCCATATTTCAAATCCTCAAAAAAGTATAATTCTCCATTAAATGTCAGGAAAAAAGCAACAATCATACTTGCCTGAGCAGGAATTGGTAATCCCCGAAAGTAATCAATAACGACTTCTTTGGTCTCGACATTGAAACGTGCCAGGCGAACAGCGCCGCAAATAGCCGGTAATGTACTGATAATAATTCCTGGTGTTGATAATTGATTAAAACTAAAGGAATAGAGTAAAAAACCCGGTGCCACACCAAAAGATACCACATCACTTAACGAATCAAGTTCAATGCCAAAAGAACTGGTGGCATTTGCGAGGCGCGCCATAAAACCATCGAGGGCATCGAATAAGCCGGCAAATATTATTAACCAGGCACCGAATTCCAACTTCCCTTCATGAATCTGTATTATAGCTACAAACCCGCAAAAGAGATTCATGAGTGTGAAAAAACTTGGAACAACTACCCTTGGAATTGGCTTTTTGAATCTCTTCCTGATCTTTTTGGGCCGGGGTTTCTTATGTCGTTTATGTTGGGGTAGTTTATACTTCATAATTATTCAATTATCCCCATAATGGTCTCGCCCCCTACTGTGTGTTGACCCTTTTTGACATCGATCTTAACATTCGACGGGACAATAATATCCATTCGGGATCCAAAACGCATCATGCCAAATCGTTTACCGGCTGTTACTTTATCATTAACACCTATATGATATACAATGCGCCGCGCAACAAATCCAGCAATTTGTTTAAAATAAATTTTTGTGCCACTTGAATGTTTAACACCGAACTCCGATCGTTCATTCAGTTCAGACGATTTCTCATGCCATGCAACAAGATAAGCGCCAGGATAATACTGTTCATATTCTATAACACCGCTAACGGGTATACGATTAACATGAACATCCAAAGGGGACAGGAAAATACTTATTTGAGTAGCTTCAGATTTTAGATATTTATCCTCATTTACCTTTTTGATCAATACGATTTTCCCATCCGCCGGTGCTATTAAAAGATTATCACCTTCCGGTGTTGTTCTGTCCGGATCACGAAAAAAATATAATGTAAAGGCAGTTAATAGTATAGCCGCTATATAAAGAATGTTGGTAGCCCATGCATTATGCAAAGCATATCCAATCAATCCCATTATAACTGAGATTACAATAACCGTAATAATTACGGAAGTACCGTCTTTAGCAAACATAATAATTATTAATTACCGATGGTCCTCAATATATCATTAAAGGTAACGAATATGAGCAGCCCTATAATAAAGATAAATCCGATTTGTTGTAAGACCATTCTTACTTTAGCGGATGGTTCTCTCCGGGTAACACCTTCGTAAATGAGAAACATTAAATGTCCGCCATCCAAAACGGGAATTGGCAAGATATTCATGATAGCAAGTGTTACACTGAGCAGAGCAGTTATTTCCCAAAAGCCCCTTGCACCGGCCCCTTCGGTAGCCTGCTTGGTAATATTGGCTATAGCCACGGGGCCACCAAGGTTCTGACGTATGGATATAGAACCGGAAAATAGTTTAATGAATCCCTGAACTATACCGACCATAGTATCACCCGTACGGGTAACGCCGTCTTCAATCGATTTAAATAGGTTGGGTTGTACAAATTCTACATTAAAATAATTCTCAATATTAACCCTGTAAATACCGATGGTATTCGTTTTGGGATCGGGTGTTACTGACAATGTTTTTTCCTCACCGTTGCGTAATACCGACAACTGCAGAGTACCTTTCGATGCTTTGAGATCCTGTACAAGTTGAATCCAGTAATTTACCGGTTTCCCATTGATAGCCACAATCTTATCACCGCTTTTTAAACCGGCTTTATCAGCAGGGCTACCGGGTATGACTTTACGAATCTCACTGGGGACAGCATCTAATGGGCTTATAAATCCACCCTTGTTAATTTTATCCAGAAAATCAGCCGGAGCGTTCAATGTCACTTGTTTTCCATCTCTTATGACAGTATAGCTGAGATGCTCTTTTGTTAAACGTACCGGATTGACAAGCTGATCGAAATATTTAACGTGCTGACCATTCACGGCAACAATTCTATCACCTGATTTAAAGCCCATTTGAGCAGCAGGCGAATTTTGTTGAATGTACATGGATCCGACATTCTTTAAAGGAATTTTAGTTTCGCCGTAATGATAGGTAACACCCGTGTATATAACTGCTGCAAGAATAACATTGAATATCACGCCGGCCGTAATCACAATAATGCGTTGCCACACCGGTTTACTACGAAATTCCCAGGGTTTAGGTTCCTCATTTATAAAATCCGTATCCATGCTCTCATCAATCATACCGGCTATTTTCACATAACCACCTAAAGGAGTTGCAGACACGCAATAATCGGTCTCACCTATTTTCTTTCCAAATAAACGAGGTGGAAAGCCGATAGAAAAACGATCGACTCTCATTTTAAAAAATTTAGCTGCCAGAAAATGTCCAAGCTCGTGTACCAACACGAGTATAAATAACGATAGTATGAAAATACCGGCAGTTGTAAGTATGTTTATGATCAAATCCATTTATCTTGCTTTAATTAATTGAACTGGCAAATTCTCTTGTTTCCGCATCAATTTCAAGTAGCGAATTTGTGTCTATTTTTTGTCCATTAGCCAATTTAGACAGAGAAGATTCTATAACATTAGGTATTTGAATATATGTAATTTCTCTGTTTAAAAATCTTTGAACAGCTATTTCATTAGAAGCATTTAAGACAGCCGGTGCACATCCACCCATTTTTAATGCTTCACGAGCGATTCTGAGGCATGGAAAACGCTTGTAGTCAACGGGTTCAAATGTAATTTCTTGTTCAACCGACCAATCCATTCTCGGTGTTGCCGCCTCTATTCTTTCCGGATACGACATCGCATACAGAATAGGCACTTTCATATCCGGTGGACCCATTTGTGCTTTTGTGGAACCATCAATGAATTGTACCATCGAGTGTATTATACTCTGAGGATGAACAACTGTTTCAATCCGTGACAAAGGAACACCAAAAAGCCAATATGCTTCAATTACCTCGAGACCTTTATTCATCATTGTTGAAGAATCAATCGTTATTTTGGCTCCCATGTTCCAGTTGGGATGTTTAAGAGCCTGTTCAACGGTTATTTGCTTCATTTGTTCATACGACCAGGTCCGGAATGGTCCACCGCTTGCTGTAATTATTAACTTCTCTACCTGATTTTTCGATTCACCCGACAGGCATTGAAAAATAGCACTATGCTCCGAATCAACCGGAATCAGTAAATCCTTTTTATTCCTGATACGTTCATTGATTAACTGACCACCAACAACCAGCGATTCCTTATTGGCCAATGCCACCCTTTTATTATGTTCCAGTGCCGTAAAAGTAGGCATGAACCCGGAAAAGCCAACCAGGCTGTTTAATACCAGCGTCACCTCATCATGGGTAACTAACTCTTCGAGATAATCCTGTCCACTCAATATTTCAGTTTCATGGTGACTGACAGCCCCACATAGATTTGCGTAATGGGTATCATCAGCAATAACTGCATATTCAGGCTTAAATTCATTAATCTGTTGTGCCAGTGTCTTCCAGCTGGCATTAGCTGTTAAAGCGTAGACCTTAAATTTCTCCTTATTTTCACGAATCAATTCAAGCGCTTGTTTACCAATGGATCCGGTTGATCCCAATAAAACAATATTATGCTGTATCAATGAATCTTTAGTTTTTATCTAGTCGAACTATAGGTTTAAAAAAATCTGTTGATGAAAGATACGATATTTAACTCATCTTTACGTATTACTTTAGAATAACGTCGTATATGTATCTTATATTTTTACATTTAAGCTAAAATAATAGTCAGCTTTTACACAAATTCAGCAGCTATTTTGAACATATGACTATGCGCTTCCACTGTTTCCTTCAAGGTAGGCGCATACCCACCGGAAAGTAATAATACGAGTGGTATATTTTTCTTATGAACCCGCTCAATAACCATCCTGTCTCTGTTTATTAAGCCATCTATTGATACGTTTAATCTCCCAAAATGATCACTCTTCAAAATATCAATTCCCCCCAGATAAAATACAATATCCGGTTGAAATTCATTAAAAATATGATCGAGAGAATCACCTAAAGCTTGTATATATGATTTATCCTCCGTTTTATCCGGAAGTCCCAAATCATAACTGGATGGCGGTTTCTTAAAAGGATAATTCTTTTCACCATGTACCGAGAAAGTGTAGACATCCGAATTATTTTCAAAAAAAGATGCTGTTCCATTACCCTGATGCACATCACAATCGATGACCATGGCTTTATTTATCCACATAGATTTCTTCAAAACCCTGATTGCTACGGCCACGTCATTGAACACACAAAATCCTTCTCCCCGGTCGGGAAAAGAATGATGTGTCCCGCCGGCCAGGTTACCCGATATACCATCCTGTAATGCCATCAATGCAGCATTAATAGTACCTTGCACAGCTAAACGTGAGCGGCGAGCCAACCCCAGAGACCACGGTAAACCAAGACGTCTTGCTTCGTTATACTCCAGGTTCCCCTTCAATATGCCATTTATATACCGTTGAGTATGTACCATCATCAAATAAGCAATATCTACCATTGACGGTTCTACAATGCAAGACTGATCGATGATACCCTTGTCAATCACATATTGGTATAACCCGTCGAATTTATGCATTGGAAATATATGCTCATTCGGAATCGGTGCATAATATCCATCTGAATAACTTACACGCATTTATATCAGTAATTTTATCGTAACATAATTAGTGCCAGCATACGTCCGCTGTTATCCTTTTCTCTTCTATACGAATAGAATTTATCTTCATCCGTAATAGTACAGCCACTATCAACATCAATATTTTCATCTTTTATACCTTCACCGGTCAACTGCTTTTTTATATAACCTTTTAAATTGACATGTGGTTTGGTATAATTTTTTCGGTCAACAAATTCATTGTCAAATTGCTCCGCCACTTCTTCACCTACTTCAAATTTTTGCTGGCAGATACAGGGACTCACATAGGCTTCAATCTGATCGACATCAGCACCCAGTTTCAACATATTACCCACAGTATTGGCAATGACACCGGATACAGCACCACGCCATCCGGCATGTGCGGCACCAATGATCCGGTTTTCCCTGTCAGCCAGTAAAACCGCCGCACAATCAGCAACTTTAATGGCCAGTGCTAAGTCTGATCTGTCGGTTACCAGGGCATCAGCTTTTTGCTTAGATTGAGATTTTTTCGCATAGACAACCCTGTTGCCATGTACCTGATGAACCATTGCTATTTTATGCTCATCAATACCAATAATATCATATAATAATTCGCGATTATCTTTGACGATAGCTTTATCCTGATTCGTGTTGAGGCCAAAGTTTAATCCTTGAATCTGTCTGTTGTCATTGAATAAGGACGCATTTTTAAGTGTAAATAATGCCAATAATTCTCTCTCATCTCTCCAAAGACCCGGTACTATATATTCAATATTATTCATGAAATTGATTTATTAGCAAATTACGAATCATTTCAATCGGAAATTCTTTTCCGGTCCATATCTCAAACGATTTACTACCCTGATGAATAAGCATATCCAGACCATTTATGGCAATGCAACCAGCTTCCTGTGCCTGTTGAATAAAACGTGTATTCATTGGTTTGGGAACAATGTCATAACAAATTTTATCTGACAGATATTGTACCTGCTGATCCCTGACGGGAGATTTTTCGATATTCGGTTCCATTCCCAGTGGGGTCGTATTTACTATGATACCTGCTTCATCGATAAAATGGGGCCATGCATCATATGAGAGGATATGCACATCGGCATCGGATGTAAATATATTCGTTTTTTTAAGATGTGGTGAACGGGAGACCATATAAATATGTTGAATTCCCATCGTTCCCAATGCATATACCACCGCCCGGCTCGCACCACCTGTCCCAAAAACGATGGCATCTCGTCCGTCAATGCTATCGATATACTCATCCAATGGTACCGAAAATCCATATACATCCGTGTTAGAGCCAATTATCCGGTAATCATTTCGATAAATGGTATTAACGGCACCTATATCTTCTGCTACAGCTTCAAGATTATCCACAAATTTGATAATTGCAGCTTTATGTGGAATTGTAATATTAGCTCCCAGAAAATGTTCTTCATTTAATAACCGTGTTATTTTAACGGAATCTAATATTGGTAAATCGATCGCAGTATAGGTAAGACGTATGCCCAGCTGTTTTGCAGCCGTATTATGCATTAGCGGAGACATACTATGAGCCACAGGGTGTCCGAACAGGACACAAAAAGGTTTCTTAACGAGATCTGATTCTAAAAACCGGTCTAAATCCAACTTCCCAATCCTTAATCTGGTATAATGATATTGTGTATATCATCAACAAAATAATTTCCGATCAAGATAAAAGAATATGATCATAAAAAAAGGGGCTGAACGCCCCTTCTCAAAAAAGTATATGTAAGGCTGTTAAACCGTTACTTCATTTTTCTCAGATTCTTTCTCTTCAGATTCGTGAAATCCATCAGCCTCAGCTAATTCTTTGAATTTCTCCAAATCTTTTTTGATTTGAGCTGGCAATTCATCGATGAATTTAGCCAGATCTTCACTAGGATCACCAAAAAATGTACGATAGTCTAAACTGAAATCAACACGAGTGCGGGTACCATTTTCCAGCGGAGTAAACCGAATGGTACCTGTTTGGTTAAGATTTCCATTTATAGTAATCCACGCAAATCGAGTGTTTCTCAAGTCATCAATGACATTGGTGATCCATTGATAATCGTCACCACCAATTTCGGTGACATATTCGAAAGATTGAGAACTAAGTTTATTTACTTCAGAAATTCTTTCCATAAACATTGGAAAGTTAGAAGGGGAACTTAATAGTTCATATACTTTGGCTAGAGGCAAGTTAACTTCGATTCTTTCGTGCGCCATAATCGCTTTTGATCTACTTCGTGAAATTGAAAGGTTCGGTTTCTCTGTCGAAAAAGGTCACTTTTTCCGACATCTTAATTCTGTGGAATACTTTATCCACAATAAACTAAATTTAAGGAATAATACTGCCAACTTCAATTAAACTATTAGCTTTTTTTAATTTCTTCTTCTCTATACATTCAATATATTTTGAAATTTAGAATCAATTTAAAGTACCCGGCCTTTCTATCTGATTACCCGACAATATTAGTGATGTGCAGGGAGCATTGGACAAAGAGAAAAATATTATTCAGTGCATTAAGTTATTGATATTATTATTTATATAACACATCACATGGAATATTGTAATTAGGAAACTAAGCCCTTATTCGATTTTTCAATGCAGAGGTTATTTCAGCTCTTGTTACGCTTTTTACTAATTACGCAAACACTCATACGCCCTAATCCTATAACACACATACTGATATACCAGTCATCCTTCCAGATAATTCGATACATGATCCCAAATCATGTCATGAAGCTGATCCTTTGTGTGGGTTGCGTTCAAAGCAATAAATCGGTCTTCATTTCCGACCAGGGTTTCAAAACCTTCTATAACAGATGTGAAAAAGGTCTCACTCGATTGTTCCATACGATCTTTGCTCTGATGACTCGTTCTCTTCCGGGCTTCCTGAAGGCTAATTCTTATATAAAAAGTTAAATCCGGTTTTACACGATGTGAAGCTATGGAATTCAACTTATTAATTTCTTCGATTCCAAGAGATTTTCGTCCATACCCCTGATAAGCAACCGTCGAATCATAAAACCGATCGAGTAAAACAATATGTCCTTTTTTCAGTTCCGGCATTACTTTCTGCGCAATTAATTCGGAACGCGCGGCCGAGAAAAGCAATAACTCGGTCACCGGATGCATCTCGATCTCCGGATTCAACAATATGGATCGAATAAATTCGGATACTTCCGTACCACCGGGTTCACGGAAATCACTTACCTCATACCCTTCATCAAGCAACCGTTCTTTCAATAAATGTAACTGTGTGGTCTTTCCGCAACCATCGATCCCTTCAAATGATATCAGCATGCATTTAATTTAATTAAATATCGTCTACATCAAATAATGAATACGGCTCTTTAGGTAACACTACAGCCAGTGCAATATAAAGAATTATAGGAAATCCGTAGCCTAATAATGTACCTATGGCAAAAAGTAACCGGACAAATGTAGAACTGACACCAAAATAACGGGCTATACCGCCGCAAACACCAAATATTCGTTTATCATGACGGGACCGGAATAATTTTTTGTTCTTTTTGAGGGCATAACGATCCACTTTTATATCATGTTCTGACATCGACTTAAATGAATCAAATTCATGCTTCCTGTGTTTCTCCCTGCGTCTTTCTCTCTGTTCAAGGTTATTATATAAATGTTTCTTCTCTCTTCTTTCTTTTCGCCTTTGCTTACGATGCTTCTTTCTTTCCCTGCTAAATATACCCAGGCCGACTATGGTCACAATAACACCACCAATTACCGGAAGTGCGCTCATTAAACCACTTAAACTCGGCCCCCAACTGAGTCCGATTTGCTGAACGAGATAGCTGAGTGATAAAAATATGATTACAAAACCGGCAATTGTCTGAAAATTGAATAACGTTGGTTTTACCTCTTTACGTTTTTCTTCTTCCAGAAAATCATCAAGTGCTAACTGCAGATCATTTTCCGTATAGGAAACAGAATCGCCAAGATTAGAACTTTGCCCCATTTGTTTGGTACGCTCTGCCATAATATTATTTTACTCTTTTTACCTTTTTTATGACTATACGAACCGAAATACATAAAGGTTCATTATATATAAGATGGTTACTTTTTTAAATATTATCTACCCTGGCCCCGGGCACGGATAATTCTATCCTCGGTTATCAGATAATCAAGCGGGACATCATGCTCTTCCACAGGTATGTTATCTACTAAACAAGTCTCCGGTAGTAAACCAATTTTAGGACAATTAACTTCTTTTAGGAAACTATCGTAATATCCTTTTCCATATCCCAACCTGTTACCATGCATATCTCCGCCAACCATAGGCACTATAACCAGGTCAAGTTCCTGTATATCGATATCTATCTGTTGAACAGGTTCGGGTACCCCCCATCGGTTTGTCTTTAAATCTTCCATATTATCTAAAGCAACATGACGTAATGCAATACGATCAAATTCGGTGATGGGCACAACCACGTTCTTACCTTTTTCCAACAACGATCCGATTACCGGCAATGTATCGACCTCTTTTTGTTTTACGATAGGCAAATAAATATGAATCGTTTGTGCTTTTTTAAAAGTATCTAAATGCACTAATCGATGAAGAATCTGTTTATTAACCGACTTATAATCATACGAAGATAATCCCTTGCGTTTCATTAAGAGTTTTTCACGGATCTTTTGTTTTTGAGCACCGGTGTCGATAATCTGCATTAATTAGATATTAATAAGTTTATGAGTATCGAATGTTTCCTCATCAATCTTAGTTAAAACTCTGTCCCAAATATCCACTCCGTATTTATTCATATAATAGATGAAGGAGAATTTGCGCTCCTGTAATTCCTGTTCCGGAAACAAATGAGTATGAATTTTACGGATTCGTTTAATTTGTATATCATTTTGTTGTTTGATAGCACGAAATACTTTCCCTTTTAGCCCATCCAGAGCATGATAATACGATGAATTTGCTTTTTCTGCCGCTCCTTTTAGTGTCTGATCAATATTCTGAATCGCTTTCGTCTTATTTTCCGATAACTCATCGACATCTTTTTTCCATTGTTTAAAATATTCATTAACGTCCATGGTATTGGTTCTATCAACATAATCAGATTCCAGATCTTCAATCCTTTTTTTATAATCTGTAAAATCAAATGGTAGATCATCCATAATCCTGCTAATAGACGACTCAATCAATGTAGCACTCATGCGGGGAATAATAAACGGCATTTCCATGTTAAATATCGGGTATAACGTTTTCATTTGACCGTAGTAAGCCAATTCTCCGGGTCCGGCTACATACGCCCTGTTTGGCAATAACGCATCCTGAAGAACGGGCCGTAAAAAAACGTTTGGGGAAAATCGTTCGGGATTTTTCTCTATCATTTTTTTTAATTCTACGGAAGGCCATTCCTCCCTGTCACCGTATTTCCATATCCCGTCTTCAAATGAAATACGTACCCTTCCCTCCCCACTATGCATGAATAGCAATGACGAATCGGTTTGTGCCTGTTGATGATAAACATCGGCCAGTTTCCCACTCTGACGTTCAAGTGCCTCCCCTATTTCAGATGCATTTTCGACAGAGCTTTGCAACTGTTGCAATAAATAACGTTTTATATTTTTATCATGGCTGCCAGCCAGGATCATTCCGTGTTTTGAAAACAGTTGGCTTATCAGTTTGCCAAATGCCACCCGGAATGTGACACCGGGACGGTAGCATTCATCCAATAAATCCCATAAAGATTCAGAAAAATCCGTTTCTCTTAGTTTTTCTTTTACTTCATTTCGAAAATCAGTAAACCTATCCGGTATGACCAATTCCGATACTGCATGATTCTTTTCATTGAAAGCATCCAGTTTTATTGAATGAATAGTGTCACGATTAGGGAAACGAACACTGGCTATCTCCTCATAGTCATGATCTTCGTCGGCTAACCAGAAAACAGGAATAACAGGATTCCCTGTCTTTTTTTCCATCCGTCTGGCAAAAACAATAGCTGTTAAAGCCTTATAAACAGTAAATAACGGGCCTCCGTAGATACCCAGTTGTTGACCGGTCACAACGGTTTGAGCCTTCTCATCAGCCAATCTTTCAATATTTTTTTGTGCCAATGGATCCAGGTCGAACCCATTGTTAAAATCTTTAAGTAGCTTTACCGTCTCAACCCGATCGGTGACCGCTACATTTTTTTTATAAAATCCGGAAATTTCATCCTCATTCAGCGGATTGCCATTATAAAAACGATCAACTTTGGAATAATCGGAAACATAAGTTTTATATAAGTCAGAGAAGGGCAAATGAGAGTAATCAATACTTTTTATTTGCAATGCTTATCCTTTCAATTTTTTTATTTCATCCCTGAGTTTAGCGGCTTTTTCATAATCCTCTTTTTCTATAGCCGTTTCCAGGTGTTTTTCTAATAATTTTAATTTACTGTCTTCTTCCGTGTCTTTTGCAGACTTAGCTTCTTCAGGCTGTTCTTCGAACTTCGGCGAATCTCCAAGTTCTTCGTCACTTAAATCCGCCTGAATACCTGCTTCACTCAATACCTCATCGGCGACAAAAATAGGTGCATTAAACCGGATTGCCAGGGCTATTGCATCACTGGGCCGGGCATCCATATGGACGTCTTTACCGTTAAAATCATATATAATTTCAGCATAAAATGTACCCTCCTTAAGCTCGTTAATAAACACCTGCTTAACATAAGTGTTAAAACTTTGAACAACATTTCGGAGCAGGTCGTGCGTCATAGGCCTTGGCGGTTTTATATGTTCGAGCTCAAGGGCAATAGCTTGTGCTTCAAACGTACCGATGATAATCGGGAGCCTTCGATTGCCATCCGTCTCATTTAAAATAAGTGCATAAGCACCACCGCTGCTTGGACTCGTTGAAAGCCCTAAAATCTCCATTTGAATTTTTTCCACGGTACGTTTCTCTTTTTAAGCCAATTAATAAATTCTTTACCTTTTTAATTTAAAGATTATTGCACTACACTTAAAGGTCAAGTTAAATGAAATCTCAACTCATAGAAGAAAAAGTAACATTTTTTAAGGCATTTTAATCCTTTTCATATTACATTGACATTTCATAGCAATCGCCCTAATTTTTGCTTGATCAAAAAGGGTGTTAATGCACATGTGATTAAATTAAAAAATTATGTTAGAGAATTACTTACCAATCATGATATTGGTTGGTGTCGCCGTGATTGTGGCGTTTTTATTTATGATTTTATCAAGAATTATAGGGCCGTACCGACCCAATGTTTTAAAACTTGGACCATACGAAAGTGGTATGGATCCTGTAGGTCAGGCCCGGGAACGTTACTCCGTCAGTTTCTATTTGGTTGCCATGGAATTTATCGTTTTTGATCTCGAAGTAGTATTTCTTTATCCATGGGCCGTTCGATTTTTAAAACTCGGAATAGGAACTTTTATTGCAATGATGCTATTTTTAGTAATACTGTTCCTCGGGTTAATTTATACCTTAAAAAAAGGTACACTTGATTGGGATTTCAAACAGATTAAAAAATAATTTATTTCAGTTATGGGATTAGAAAGCGCCTTAGGCGAAGGATATTTAACTACAAGAGTAGACTCCCTTGTAAACTGGGCACGTTCAAATGCCGTTTGGCCAATGCCTATGGGACTGGCTTGCTGCGCTATCGAAATGATGGCATTTGCCGGCCCAAGATATGACGTTTCCAGGTTCGGATCCGAAGTATTCCGTTTTTCACCACGTCAAAGCGATCTGATGATCGTGGCCGGTTGGTGTACGTATAAGATGTCGCACGCCATCCGAAGGATATGGGATCAGATGCCGGACCCAAAATGGTGTGTTGCCATGGGAGCCTGTGCTTCCACCGGCGGTATGCACCGTTGCTATGGAGTTGTACAGGGAGTTGATAACTTCTTACCCGTCGATGCTTACATTTCAGGATGCCCACCGCGGCCTGATGCCGTTATAAACGCATTGATGAAGATTCAGAATAAAATTAAAACAGAACATTCTGTATTACTTGATACTTAACTCATGAATATTTCTTCTGCTCATCAAAAAGTTATTGATGACTTAAAAAATCAATATCCGGATGACATACTTGAGGTTACCGGGTACCAGGGCGACATTCTTGTCCGGACATCCGTTAATAAGATACACGATATATGCCGCAGGCTTTATGATGAACATCGATTCATCTATCTGGTAGATATATTCGGGACCGACCGTTTTACCTCCGAAGAACGATTTGAAGTCATTTATAATATTGTTTCACTACGGGATCAATTACGTTTATTCCTCAAAGTCAGATGTGAAGAGGAAGATCCCCATGTTCAAACGGTAACCGATATCTGGAAAGCAGCCAATTGGCAGGAACGTCAAACATACGACATGTTTGGCGTTATTTTTGATGACCACCCGGATTTACGACGAGTTTACTTACCCGAAGACTTCGAATACTATCCACTACGCAAAGAATTTCCGCTTTTGGGTATCCCCGGGTCTATCGAATTACCCAGCACCACACCGGATACAGAAGATTAAACAAGATACGATGGAATTAGAGAAAAAATTAACTTCTAAAATACAATCGACATTCTTCAAGAAGCACCAGGAAGCCATATATAAAAGCCTGGAGGACAAACATACTACCGTTGAGGTTTATGAAGATGATCCGTTGGCTACTCATATGGTGCTTAATATGGGTCCGCAGCACCCGGCAACACACGGTGTTCTACGAGTCATATTGGAACTCGATGGAGAGAAAATAATTAAGAATAAATTAGATATCGGATACCTTCATCGCGGAATAGAAAAAATTGCTGAGAACAAAACATACCAGGAATTTATGCCGTACACCGACCGTACGGATTACCTGTCCCCTTACAGCAATAATGTAGCTCTCTGCACAGCGGTTGAGAAAATAGCCAAAATTGAAGTTCCCGATCGGGCACAATATATCCGCATGATCGGATGTGAACTCGCACGTATTTCATCCCACCTCCTCTGGCTTGGCACCATGGTTATGGATGCCGGTGCCGTATCCTTCTTTATATGGACATTTCGTGAGCGGGAAAAACTATACGATATTTTTGATAATTTCGGTGGACATCGTTTTACGATTTCCCATTCCCGGATTGGTGGAGTAGCTAATGATTTTACTCCCGAGACCATCAAAATGATTAAAGAATGGGTTACAGATTTTAAAAAAGAATTGGTCGGTTGGAATAAATTTCTGAATAAAAACAGGATCTTTGTTGATCGTAATAAAGATATTGGTACGATCACAGCAGATGAAGCTATTGATATTGGATTAAGTGGCCCTAACCTCAGGGCAACCGGTATTGCTTACGATATACGCAAAATTGATCCTTATTGTAAATATGATGAAGTAGAATTTGAAGTACCTACACGTCTCGAAGGTGATAATCTTGCTCGTTACTATTGCAGGATGGAAGAAATGACACAAAGTCTCAGCCTCATAGAGCAGTGTTTCGATAAAATGAAAAAAGGGCCTATCAGGGCTGATAATGCCAAACAGACCTACCCTTCCAAAGACGAGGTTTATTATTCAATGGAAGGCATGATACACGATTTCATGATGACCGATACCGGTATATGTCCACCTGAAGGAGTTGAATGTTACCATGCTATCGAAGCTCCGAAAGGGGAACTCGGTTATTATATTCAAAGTGACGGTACCGGACATCCATGGAGACTGGAAATCAGATCGCCTTCTTTTGCGAATCTGCAAGGTCTTGAATATATCCTGGACGGTGAAATGATTGCCGATACGGTAGTTTTAATTGGTGGATTAGACCCTGTAATGGGAGACTCAGATAAATAATTATTATGGATATAGCATTTGATAAATCTGATTTTGAAGAGATAGAAAAGATAAAGGCCAAATACCCAACCAACATGTCGGCTGTTATGCCTGTTCTATGGTTTGCACAGGAGAAGTTCGGACATGTGGATGAAGAAGTACAAAAAATAGTGGCTGAGGTGTTAGACCTTCCCGAAGCGCATGTATACGGTGTTGTATCTTTTTATACACAGTTTTACAACAAAAAGATGGGTAAGTATGTACTCGATGTTTGTACCTGCTTCAGTTGTCAGGTAACCGGCGGATACGATATACTCGAATATATTGAAGACAAACTGGGTATAAAAGCAGGAGAGACAACCGAAGATGGTTTATTCAGTATTCAATCGGTAGAATGTCTCGGAGCTTGTGGTTATGCCCCCATTTTACAAGTTTCCAATGATGTTTATGTGAATCATCTAACAAAGGAAAAAGTAGATCAATTAATTGATTCCTTGCGCGAAGATAAAATGCCGGAATTTGAATCCATTCCCCTGCCACAACATCAAAAAGAAGAGAATTAATTTATGTCAATGGATTGGAAATCGTATAAACCACTACTGTTACCAAACATAAAGAATCTCCACCAGATTGATGTATACGAAAAAAACGGTGGTTATGATTCTTTGAAAGATGTCCTGAAAAACAAGGACGGTAAGTGGGCTAAAGATAATGTGACGAACGAAGTCAAAAGCGCAGGCTTACGCGGTCGTGGCGGTGCCGGTTTCAACACCGGATTAAAATGGTCGTTTATGCCGAAGCCGGATGGCGGCCCCCGTTATATCGCTGCTAATGGCGATGAGTCGGAACCCGGTACATTCAAAGACCGTCAGATTTTTGAATATAATCCGCATCTTTTCATAGAAGGTGCCGTTATTGCTGCTTATGCTATGACTGTTAATGCCGTTTATGTGTATATCCGCGGTGAATACAGGTCATGGATTCAAAAATTGCAGAATGCGGTTGATGAAGCCTATAAAAAAGGTTACCTGGGTAAAAATATTTTAGGAAGTGGTGTAGATATTGATTTATATCTGCACAGCGGTGCAGGAGCGTATATCTGTGGTGAGGAATCTTCCCTTATGGAATCGCTTGAAGGAAAGCGTGGCTATCCAAGACTAAAACCTCCCTTCCCGGCACAAAAAGGATTATGGGGCCGGCCGACAACCATCAACAATATTGAAACATTATCCAATGTGCCTTTCATAATCAAAAATGGTGCAGATTGGTATTCCAATCTTGGTGCAGCTAAGCATCCTGGTCCGGTTTTATATGGAATATCCGGACATGTTAATAAACCGGGTGTTTATGAATTTCCAACAGGAATGCCCATAATGACCCTTATCAACGAAGTGGCCGGTGGAGTACGAAATGGAAAGAAAGTAAAAGCCGTTGTACCGGGTGGTTCTTCAACCCCCGTACTGAGAGCCGACCAGCTTGAAGGTCTTACCATGGATGCTGAGTCATTACGAGAAGCCGGTTCCATGATGGGTACGGCCGGGTTGTGTGTACTTGATGAGGATACCGATATGATCGATTTCCTATGGCGTATAACTCATTTCTATCATCATGAGTCTTGCGGTCAATGTACGCCATGCCGCGAAGGTACCGGCTGGCTGGAGAAACTTCTACTAAAAATTAAGAATGGCGAGGGCGAATACAGGGATCTGGATATATTGCTTGATCTCTGCACCCAAATGGAAGGCCGAACAATTTGTGCTTTAGCAGATGCCGCTGCATGGCCGGTACGTTATACCATCAGTCGGTTCCGTGATGAATTTGAAGCACGTTGTAAGAAAACTATTTACGCAACAGCATAAAATTTAGGAATAAAATGCCTGAGATTTTCATAGACGGTAATAGGTTAGAATACGAGAAGCCGCAGAAAGTTCTGCAATTTATGTTAGATCATGGGTTGGAGCTGCCTTTCTTCTGCTACCATCCCTCCCTGTCCATCCCGGCTAACTGCCGTCAATGTATGGTACAGGCCGGCACGCCCGTATTTAATAAAGAAAAAAATGAATATGAAAAGGATGAAAACGGTGAACGTAAGATTCGTTTCTTCCCGAAATTGATGACAGCTTGCAGTCTGGATATGAGCGACGGCATGGTCATCAAAACACACCGAACATCCGATTTAGTTAAGAGAGCACAAAAAGATAACCTCGAATTTATACTTATTAACCACCCGCTTGACTGCCCTATATGTGATCAGGCCGGTGAATGTCCGTTACAGATCCAAACCTATAAATACGGACCGGAAGGAAGTCGTTTCGAGTTTAAAAAGGTTCATAAGCCCAAGCGAATTAAATTAGGGCCAAGAGTTACATTAGATGCAGAACGCTGCATCAATTGTACCCGTTGTGTTCGCTTCTGTAATGAAATAAGTAAATCGAATCAATTGACAATCATCTCCCGCGGAGATAAAAACTACCCGGCAACAGCACCCGGAAGAGAATTCGACGATCCTTATTCGGTTAACACGGTTGATATTTGTCCTGTAGGTGCCTTAACTTCGTCTGATTTTCGTTTTAAAGCCCGTGTTTGGGAGTTAAATCAAACACCGGGCATTGATATTACAAATGCTAAAGGTACGAACGTGGACCTTTGGACACGGAATAATCTTGTAATGCGTATAACACCGCGTTACAATCCGGAAGTCAATGATTACTGGATGGCTGATGTCGGACGGGAGGCATACAGATTATTTAATGAGAACAGAGTATCAAAACCGGAGATTCGTCTTGATGGTGATAACACTACTAAAACGACCTGGAATAATGCTCTCGAAACATTTGTAGAACAAATTAGCAGCCACGCTGCTGATGAAATTCTTGTTATCGGCAGCCCCCATGCTTCTCTTGAGGATAATTACATCCTAAGTAAGTTTTTCAATAAAATTGGCGTTAATGATGTTTATTACACGCCACATATTGAAGAAGGTGCCGGTGATAACTTTCTGCTAACAGATGATCAGGCACCCAATACACTGGGAATTAATTATCTTGATTTTACAGAATCAGACGATCTTGCCAGGCAACTTTCTTCAAATAAAGTAAAAATTGTTGTTATTCTTAATGATAACCTTCTGGACCGTTCTGCTGTAACGAAAGAAGCTTTGAAGGGTAAATACGTTATAAGCTTAGCTACAAATAATTCGGAAATGACCAATGCATCCGATTTAGTCATTCCTGTTACTTGTGCAGCTGAGCACGATGCCAGTTATGTAAGTATTGATGGCCGAATACAACGTACATTCCCTGCTAAAGAAACGGTTTATACCAACCGGAGCATTAATCCTGAAATGGGTATCAGCCGACTTGACCGGTATGGAACAAAATTCGACAACTGGATTTCCGACCAAAACAAAATCGATTGTATCCCCGCCTGGGAATTTTTTGTCAGAGTATCTTATCGAATGAATCTGGATCTCGATTATACAGAATCGAGAGAAATCATGGCTGAAATATCTTCTGCATTTCCTGTTTTTGAAGGTATCAGTTATGAGCGAATGGATGAGGAAAACGGTGTTCAATTGCCATCATTAAAAGAAACTGAAATTAACCCAGCATAATTATTTAATATCGTATGTCTCCATTAGTATTTTCATTAATTGTTTTAGCTGTGGCGTTGTTTATAACCTTAAACTCCGCAGCTATTGCTGTTTATGCCGAACGGCGTATAGCGGCTTTCATTCAAAACCGGATTGGTCCCAACAGGGTTGGCCCAAAGGGATTATTACAACCTATCGCAGATGTTTTGAAGCTTATCCTGAAGGAAGATGTAACGCCTAATACAGGTAATAGATTCCTTCATACGATTGCTCCTATGATTCCGGTTGCCACAGCCCTCATAACAATTGCGGTTATACCTTTTGCTGAAGGTGTCTACATATCCAATATTAATGTAAGTGTATTATTCATATTGGCTATCAGCTCGTTAAGTGTTTATGGTGTAACACTCGCCGGTTGGGCATCCAATAGTAAATACTCTCTTCTTGGAGGTTTGAGAGCGGCGGCACAGATGCTCAGTTATGAGCTGCCCATGGGATTAGCCGTTGCTTCATGCGTGCTTTATGCAGGGTCATTGAATATGGTCGATATTGTACACTCACAAGCCGTTTGGTGGAATGTTTTCAAGAACCCGGTCGGCTTTGTCATTTTCACCGTAGCTGCTTTTGCGGAAACCAACCGTACCCCGTTCGATCTCGTTGAGGCTGAACAGGAGCTCGTTGGTGGATTTCACACCGAATACAGCTCGATGAAATTCGGGATGTTTTTTCTTGCCGAGTACATGCACGTGGTCATTGCCAGTATGCTTATCACTACATTCTTCTTCGGTGGTTACACCCTCCCGTTTGAACCAATGTGGCTGCCGCATATGTCGACTTTGGCTAAAGGCATACTTGATATTCTCGTTTTTTCGGCGAAAACAGGCTTCTGGGTATTTATATTTATATTAGTCCGCTGGACGATCCCACGTTTCAAATACAATCAGCTTATGCACCTCGGCTGGAATAAGTTATTACCCCTGGCCGTAGCCAATTTCATGGTCATCGCCGGTTTGATTTTGGCCTACCATTCTTTTTTCTCATAAGATTGTAGCAATATGAAATTTTGAGAAAAGCGGGTTTCCATTTGGGAATCCGCTTTTTTTTGCCACAGATATTCGCAGATTAAGCGGATTTTATTGATCGGTTGTTTGTAGTTTATTGATTAGCTATCAGCGGTCAGCGGTCAGCGATCGACAAAAAATTATAGCATCTCGCTCCCGGACACAGTCCGGAAACGCACAGGTGGACACTCTGTGTCCGGTCGCTGTTATTTCTAAATATTTTAAAGCTCATAATTGCCCCGCACCTTTAGGCCGGGGATTAATGGGTTTTACATAATTTCAGAGAGGGCTTCAGCCCTTTAGGAGTGTTATCAAAGGGATAAAGCCCTAACAATTGTTGTAGCATTATCCTGTATCCCCGGCCTAAAGGCGCGGGGTAATGACTTATCTTAATTATTATCCGGCACCATTTCCAATTACTATTGAACCCCTCGTATAGTCAAAGTCAGTTAAACTTATTGTTAAAGATCATGTACCTTGTCAGGGAACACGTACACCCCCTGGGCTCCGGGGTTCGGCATGATTTTATCTTTTCGTCTCCGGGTTACACCCGAAGCTATTTATATTAAAGCCCATTCGGGCTTTTTAAGTTTCTATAATTTTTCATTGATGTTTGTTTAATATGTATTCGGCATTTTGCATCCGGGGTGTTGTCAGTCGTCCGTCGTCCATCGTTTTTTTTATTTAAAAAATCTGCGAAATCCCGCATAATTTGTATCATCCGCGTTCTATTTTTTCTTCAAATCCACTGAATTTTTCGTATCTTTTTCATCTAATTATGTTGTCCCCGATCAATTCAGATTTTCAAGTATTTGTCCACTATGAAGAAGGTTGCATTTTATACTCTCGGATGTAAACTCAATTTTGCCGAAACATCAACCATCAAACGCACATTCGAAGATCATAATTTCGAGATCATCGATTTTGATTCGAAAGCGGATGTCTATGTCATCAATACCTGTTCGGTAACACAAAATGCTAACAGTGATTGCCGTAAATACGTCCGCCGGGCACAACGTAACAATCCAAAAGCTTTTATCGCTGTCGTTGGCTGCTATGCCCAGTTGGAACCTGAAGAAATAGCTGCTATTGATGGTGTAGACCTGGTTCTCGGAGCTAAAGATAAATTCAATATCTTTGACCTTGTAAATGACTTTGAAAAAGTGGACGAGACCATCATTCATCATACCGATGCCAATGATGCCGTCGATTTTCATAACGCCTTTTCTGAAAATGACCGGACTCGTGTATTCCTCAAGATACAGGACGGCTGCGATTATAAATGTGCCTTTTGCACCATACCACTGGCGAGAGGAAAAAGCCGAAGCCCTAAAATAGAACAGATCCTTAATAATGCCCGGACGGTCATAGCAGACGGGTACAAAGAGATCGTTTTAACAGGTGTCAATGCCGGTGATTTCGGTAAGCAGCACGGGGAAACATTTTTCGATCTATTGCAGGAATTGGATAAGCTCGACGGTATGGAACGTATACGTATATCATCCATTGAACCGAATTTATTACACGATGATATCATCCATTTCGCGGCTGAGTCTAACTGCGTTCAACCACATTTCCACATTCCATTGCAGAGTGGTAGTGATACAATGCTCAAACTTATGCGCAGAAGATATCAATCTGATCTCTACCAGCACCGTATTGAATTGATCAAAGAACTGATGCCGGATGCCTGTATTGGTGTGGATGTAATCACCGGTCACCCGGGAGAAACCGATGAACTGTTTCAGGAATCATTTGATTTCATCTCCTCACTTCCTGTAAGCTATCTGCATGTCTTCACCTACTCGGAACGTCCAAACACTGTTGCTCTCAGTTATGAACCGGTTATTTCAAAACAAGTGCGCAAAAAAAGAACGCACAAGCTAAGACGGTTATCCAAAAAGAAGAGATTCCATTTTAACAGTCAGTTCAGTGGTGAAGTTCGTCCTGTGCTTTTTGAAATGGAGAATAAAGATGGTTTAATGTACGGTTGGACGGATAATTATATTCGTGTCGCGATGCCGTATCAGGAAGCATTGACCAATAAAATCATCAATTGTTCATTGGATAAAATTACAACTAATGGATACTTTGAAGGCTTGTTAGCTTCATCAACTCAAACTTCTGAGGTAGAACAGGATATACTAACACCCAATGTCAGATAAATTACCTTACATAAACCGTATCATAGATTATCTTCACTACCAGGAAGAAGTATATGGCCGAATTGATGCAAATTTATGGGAAAAACTTAACATAACAGATTCCCCACAGTCGGAGGTAAAAGGTAATGGCAATAAATCAAACACAAAAAAACAGACGGTAAGCGTGCAGGATTCATCGAACGAAAGCAAAACAAAAAAAGACGTGGCCCCAAAAAGTTACGAAGACTGTAAAACACTGGATGAACTATATCAATTTTGCTTAGATGCTGATTTTCTTAAAACGGACCTTCCCAATACCAATCTTGTCTTTGGTGTCGGTAATCCGAATGCCGATTTAGTTATTATTGGAGAAGCGCCGGGAAGAAATGAAGATTTACAGGGTGAACCTTTCGTAGGTCGTGCGGGAAAATTACTAAATAAAATTCTTGCGGCAATCGGATTTGAAAGAAAAGATGTTTACATCACTAATATAGTTAAACACCGGCCACCTAATAATCGGGATCCGTTGACAGACGAAAGAGCTAAAAGTCTTCCCGTACTCCTTAAGCAAGTCGACCTTATAAACCCCAAATTGATACTTTGTCTCGGCAGAATATCGGCTCAAACCTTATTGAATACCGATCAACCTATGAAAGCTCTTCGGGGCAGTTTCCATCCTTTTCATGACAATTATGAGCTTACAGTCACCTACCATCCCGCTGCTTTATTGCGTAATCCTAATTGGAAACGTGCTACCTGGGAAGATGTTCAGATGTTGCGAAAAAGATATGATGAATTAGGGTGTAAACCTTAGTCCTTTAGTTTACATTTCCTGTATTTTATTGTATTTATTAATTAAGAATTTTTAATACTAACCATACGTCGATGCCAAAAGATTCTAACGGATCTGATTACAACAACAAAAAAAATTACAAAAAGGAAATCGACCTTCTTGAGGATGGAGGACGTATACCGCCACAGGCTTTGGAGATTGAGGAAGCCGTTTTGGGTGGCATGTTAATTGACCATGAAGCCGCTTCTATTGCGCTTCAGATACTTAAACCGGAAGACTTTTATAAACCGGCCAATCGACATGTCTTCGAAGCTATTCTTAAACTTTATGAACGTGATAATCCTCTGGATATCATTACAGTAGAAAATGAGCTACGTGATCAAAACTTATTAGATATTTGTGGAGGCCCCGGTTACCTGACACAGCTGACGCGTTCTGTTAGTTCTGCAGCTAATATTGAGTATCATGCTCAGATTATTGCCGAAAAAGCCATCAAACGCAACCTGATACTCACCTGTAATGAAATTATAAAACAGAGCTACGATACTACCAGTGATCCGTTTGATTTGCTTGATCAGGCCGAACAAAAAATATTTGAAATATCAAATACCAAAACACGAATCCCGGCTAAAGCTATAGGAAATATCCTCAAGGATACACTCGATTATCTCGTTGAAATAAGAGGTAAAGCAGATGGATTAACAGGTGTTCCTTCCAGTCTCGACGTTGATAAATTAACAGCTGGCTGGCAACCGGGTGATTTGATCATCATCGCGGCACGTCCCTCAATGGGTAAAACAGCATTTGTACTGTCATCGGCAAGAAATGCCGCACTCTTCCCTGATAAACAATTACGCACCAATGTAGCCATTTTTAGTCTTGAGATGTCAGACCAATCGTTAGTGCAACGACTGCTTACCATGGAAGCACGCATCAATGCACAAATGGCCCGCTCGGGTAAATTAAATGACCAGGACTTTGAACAATTGGTTGAAGCAGCCGGCCGTTTGGTTTCAGCCAACATCTTTATTGATGATACACCCGGAATCAGTGTTATGGAATTACGCTCAAAATGCCGGCGTTTGAAGAATGAACATGATATCGGTCTTGTTATTGTCGATTATCTTCAGCTTATGACCGGCGGATCCTCAGATCGCAACAGGGAGCAGGAAATAGCTTATATATCCCGTGGGCTAAAAGCTCTTGCCAAAGAATTGAAAGTCCCGGTAGTGGCTCTATCCCAGTTGAGTCGTGCCGTAGAACAAAGGGGAGGTAACAAACGACCTCAACTTAGCGACTTGCGTGAATCCGGCTCTATTGAACAAGACGCCGACGTTGTTTGTTTCTTATACAGGCCAGAATATTATGGTATCCTTACGGATGAAGAAGGTCAGTCTACAGCCGGGATATCGGAATTAATAATTGGGAAGCAGCGTAATGGCCCGGTCGGAACTGTTCGACTACAGTTCATCAAGGATTATGCCCGTTTTGAAAATCTGAGTTCTGCATATAATAAGCCTTACGATAATGGAAATGGTAATGGCAATTATAGTAACATGCTTCCTGAAGTAGGGCCTCAAGATACCAATAATCAGGAACACGATAGCAATCCCGATATATTATCAAATAATGATGATGAAGATGCTCCATTTTAACTCAATAACAGAATAAACGTGTGCTAAAGAAGATCATATTCTCCGCTTTTGTATTCTGCATTACTTTTCTCTCTGTGCTGCCGGTCAAAGCACAAAACAAGAGGTTTATAATATCTAACTGGCTCAAAGATGGCATTGAACATTACAAACACGATTCCACCTTATCTGACTTAATCTCATTTTATGCCGAAAAACAGTTTGGTATCCCTTATAAAGCCGGACTACTGGACAAACCAAAAAAAGAAAAACTTGTTATAACACTTAAAGGATCCGATTGCGTCATCTATGTTGAGACATCAATGGCATTAGCTTTAACAACCCTGGAACGGGACACTTCTTATAATACCTTCGCGAATAATCTGAAATTACTCAGATACCGGAACGGTCATATTCATGGATATTTCAGCAGGCTAAATTATTTCTCGGATTGGTTATTGACCAATCAGAAGAAAGGATTAGTTTCCATTGTTAGTCAGCATTGGCCCGATTCAGTTCCAATGGATAGTGTTTACTATATGAGTCACCATCGATATCAGTATCCAGGATTGGCTCATAATGACTCACTATTGGATCTTATTAAACATAAAGAACGGCAATTATCGCAAGACAGTTTGAAATATCTACCCAAAAATAAAATACCGCTCTATATCAGAAAAATTAATACGGGTGATATACTGGCATTCGTCACAACAGTGAAAGGTCTGGATGTATCACATACGGCTATCGCATATCGAAAAGGGGATTTCCTGACTTTTTTCCATGCCAATCCCAAACATGGTATTACTACCGAACCATTGGGGCTTCTACCCTATATTTATAGCAGGAAAACCGTCAAAGGTATCATTGTAGCCCGCTTAAAGGACTTATCTCCTTCTTAGTCTCTGCTATATCCTCAAACAATGCGTCATATTGCTGAATCATCACACTCCAGTCCAGATGCTTGTTAATACCTTGCAATGATGCTTTGGGTAAGGGCTTGGTATCCCCTTTAAGCATCCCCTTGAGATTATTAAACAGCTCGTCCTCGTTTTTATAAAATACGGGCGCATGTAATAACGGGTGTCGAAGATGTTCCGGTATAAGTTCAGTATATGTCAATCCATCCGGTAACACCGGGTGACAGCCACAGTACACCGCCTCCATAATGGCGGCACAAAAGAATTCATAAGTCGCTGTTGAAACAACGATATCCGCCTTATGAAGTAACTTACTGTAGATTTCAAAATCTTCAACATAGCCATAGTGAATGATACGGTGACCATATCGATTCCAGGCTTTTTCAAATTCAACCGGTTTGTCATGCCTGTTATCACCGGCAAGGATGAGATCGAACTGAAAGCCAGCATCATCCAACCTGTTCATTACACGAAAAAACAAACCCGGATCTTTATCAAACGACCATCGTTGATTCCAAACAATAACGGGATTATCATTATTGGCTCTCGTATCCTTCTGATTATCAAATGACTTAAGATTTATGGCAGGATGAAGGATTGTACTTTTATTACGTATCAAATCGACGGTATCGAGATGCTGATGATTATGCGGAAATCGTTTGAGAAATTCAGGCAGAGCCGTAATGAATGAATCGAAATGAAACGTAGAAGAAAAAATCAGCTTATCTGCTATCAATGCGCTCAGGTAATTGATATAGCAATAAGTCATATCCCGTGACTCCCCTTCCGGAAGTGGTTGCGTCAATTGATTCTCATGCATATACATAGCAACAGGAGTATGAGCAAAGTGGGGATTGGTCAACGCCATGAATGCAGAAAGGTCGGTCATGCTACTGGCAAGAATTAAATCGACCGGCACTTTTAAATCCTCTGCCTCGCGTGCCAGCGTGATTGAACCTCCGTGCATTCGCCATTTCCAATAACGTTCCGACATCGTTACGGAATAGATCGAATGTCTCGAATTCTTCTCCAATCCTTTCAGGAAGACTTTGTGATAACCTCCCATAAATGGTTCCAGAACCAGTATATTCATGAAAATAATTGTTGATTATCGAAAGCGGGATTCTATTTCATCCAATGGAATATAAACAATTGTCGGCTTTTCCAACGGATCTAAATATGGTTCTTTACAAGAGAAGAGTTGATCAATCAATCGCTCCATTTCCATGTCATTTAATTTCTTACCTCGTGGAATTGAGGCTTTGTTAGCCATCGCGAGTGCTACTTTTTCTCTATCTTTAAGTTTAAGTTGAGAGGAAAGGTCCTGGTATTGTTGTAATATCGATTCAAGCAGATGACGTTCATCCCCCATTTTGATATCGGCAGGTACTCCGAGAACCATAGCAGTATTCCCACTCAATAACTGTATGTTAAATCCCATTTTCTGAATAATAGGATGTAATTCTTTCAGAAGGGAAAAATCCGAGGCTGAAAATTCGATGGTTTGTGGAAAAAGCAATTGTTGCGTACTGGGCAATGCCGATTCCGTTGCCTGTAATGCCTTTTCATAAATAATTCGTTTATGAGCGGAGTGCTGGTCGATTATAAACAGTCCGGTGAGCGTTTGTGAAATAATATAACGATCATGCAACTGCCAGAAACCCCGGCCTTTATCGTATTCAGGCTGTGGAATACTACCGGTATTATATTTACCGGGTATTCCCTGTGGGTTACCTCCAAAACCACTATATAATTCATCGGTAAGAGACTCGCGATTCCCTCTTCTTTTGTCAAAATTAATCCTGGACGGGAATTGAATGGAATCACCTCCACTTCTATTAATGGAAGTATCACCGGATTTCCCAAATGAAAAACCGGATTCAAAATCACCATATGATTTACCACCGGGTGATTCTCCCCTGCCAATAACAGGCACATTAAAACGCTCATTCAAGGCTTTTTTAACAATAGAACGTGTAAAGGCCGTAACGCTGCGTTCGTCACCGAACTTCACTTCCAGCTTACTCGGATGAACATTCACATCGACTTCCTGGGGATTAATATCATAAAACAGGGCAAAAAAAGGATACTCATTAGGTTGAATCCATTGCCTGTAAATATTTAATATGATATGTAATATATACCGATGATAAAATGGCCTATTATTAACAAATAAAAACTGTTCCCCCCTGTTCTTTTTAGCCATTTTAGGATCAATAACATACCCCCACACATTTACGTAACTCGTTTTTTCTTCGACCGGTATTAAACTTGCTCTGTATGATTTCCCGAATATTTCAACAATACGCTGATCAAGAGGGCCGGCCGGCAAATTATACACACTATCAGTATCCGCAATAAGTTCAAATGATATATCGGCATTAGCCAGGGCGGCTTGTTGAAACGTTATCAATATGTGTCTGAATTCCGTAGCGTCCGTTTTTAAAAAAGCTCTGCGTGCAGGTACATTATAAAATAGATTGCGAACGGCCACCGATGTACCGTTATCAACAGCCGCCGGTTCAAAATTTTTAACTTTATTACCCCAAACCTCATACTCATATCCCATTTCATCTTCAAACTTCTTGGTTTTTAATGTAACCTGGGACACTGCGGAAATAGAAGCCATTGCCTCACCACGAAAACCCATTGTTTGAATGTTAAACAAGTCGTTGACTTCGTGAATTTTTGAAGTCGCGTGACGTAAGAAACAAAGGGGTATATCTTCTTTAGACATACCGCAACCGTTATCTATCACTTGAATCAGTGTTCGACCGGCATTCTGGATAATAACTCTTATGTGATCCGCTCCTGAATCGATGGCATTATCCAATAATTCCTTTACAACAGAACTCGGCCTTTGGATGACCTCTCCTGCAGCAATTTTATTAGATAGCTCTGGCGATAATTCTTTAATTAAACCGTTGTGCTTCTCTATCTCCTTATTCAATACACCCTTTTTAGCAAATTCTCAATTAACTATCTGATACGATAATATAACGTTACTCATTAAGCCAAATGCAATATAAGCCAAAATACTAAAAAGAGTAACGCTGCATATAAAACGATAGATCGCACCTGCCCGCGATGAGTTTTGCGTTCAAATTTTATATCGTGTAAATCTTTTTTCTTTTTATCAGGCTTATAATAACGTGGTTGATATTCAAACCTTTTATGTTTTGGAGTTTTACCCACTAATGGTCCAAACTTCATAATAAATGCGCTCCATTTCTACTGCTCTTATTTAATTATGTAACGTACGTAACCCGTTCATAATTCTTACATATAATATAAATATTTGAATTGGTGTAATAAAGCCATACCCATAGTCTTTTAATTAATAAATATCAGCATTATAAAGCATGATGTTCAATTTGAAAGTATTTCAAAATAAATGAGTTCATTCAAAATTCTTTTAGAAATTTTACAGTGTTTTTACGTGCGATATGCGTACAATTTTACTATTATGCAGACGCGATATTTAAAACTTAACATCATCAATTACAAAAGAGTATGTCATATCAAAAAATAACACCTCCAGCAAAAGGAGCAAAAATTACAACGAAAAAGGACGGGACACTGAATGTACCTGATAATCCCGTAATACCTTACATCGAGGGTGATGGTATTGGTGTGGATATTACACCTGCCATGAAATATGTATTAGATAATGCTGTTGCCAAAGCATATAACGGAAAGAAAAATATTGAATGGTTCGAAATATATGCCGGTGAAAAATCCGTATCGTTTTATGGAGAAGACCAATGGCTGCCTGATGATACGCTTGAAGCTATTAAAGATTATCATGTGGCTATTAAAGGGCCATTAACGACTCCGGTGGGCGGTGGTATTCGCAGCCTGAATGTTGCATTACGTCAAAAATTAGATTTATATGCCTGCGTTCGTCCTGTACGTTACTTCAACGGAACACCCAGTCCTGTTAAGAAGCCGGAACTGACTGACATGGTTATTTACAGGGAAAATACGGAAGATATCTATGCCGGTATCGAATTCCAGAGCGGAACTTCAGAAAATGAAAAATTCAAAGATTTTTTACTTAATGAAATGAAAGTTGATAAAGTCCGTTTCCCGGATTCTTCCTCTTTCGGCATAAAACCCGTATCTGAAGAAGGGACCAAACGATTGGTTCGCTCAGCAATTAATTATGCTATAGAGACGGATCGAAAGAGTGTTACTTTAGTTCATAAAGGAAATATCATGAAGTTTACCGAAGGTAGCTTCAAGAACTGGGGTTATGAACTTGCCAAAGAGGAATATGATGCCGTCGAAATTGATGGTGGCCCGTGGTGCAAACTACCTAATGGTATAATAATTAAGGATGTCATCGCTGATGCATTCTTACAACAGATCTTAACACGTCCGGCTGAATATGATGTTATTGCCACATTAAATCTGAATGGTGACTATATATCTGATGCTTTAGCTGCCTGTGTAGGTGGTATCGGTATAGCACCGGGCGCCAACATTAACTACACCAATGGCTATGCGCTATTTGAAGCCACTCACGGTACAGCTCCAAAATATGCAGGTCAGGATAAAGTTAATCCCGGATCTCTAATCCTGTCAGGTGTAATGATGTTACGATATATGGGCTGGAATGAGGCTGCAGAGCTCATCGAAAAAGGTATTGAAGGCTCCATACAACAAAAACAAGTTACCTACGATTTCGAAAGACTCATGGAAGGTGCTACCCTTCTTAAATGTTCCGAATTCGGACATAAAATTGTTGAAAACATGGACTAAACCTTTTCCCCTGTTTTTATAAGGAGACGTTATATAACGTCTCCTTTTTTATTGACACCTATTTTGTTTTGCTTATTCTGTGGATTAATGGATGGTAACATAAAAAAAACAAAAAATAATAGACCTGGTAAAAGGCTCATTCCAAATAAAAAAGAGAGAAAAAGAGTTCTCATCACTCTCTTTGGCTCTCTTTTATTGTTGATTATCAGTTATTCTTTAATACCTGTTATACTGCAATATTATTCATTACATACAGATGCTTTTATTAGTTTCCATCAGTATATCGGATCTGTTGCAAGAATTGGCTTCTTTTTTTCCGTAGCTATTTACCCTGTCTATCTCCTGTTAAAATACCGGGATTTCATGGACATTAGCTTCAAAGGTTTTCACATTAAATCAGTCTTCCGTTTTTTAGCTAAAGTAGCACGGCAATGGCATGTACCGGTTGCTCTCATATCGATAGGTATTATTTTAATACATGCTTATTTAGCGATAATAAATGGGATAAAGCTTAATGGTGGTTATATCAGCGGTTTTATTGCGTTGGGTTTATTAGCTATTTTATCAATTAGCGGTATCTGCAGATATAAAAAAACAGGTAAAATCTGGCATCTGACACTTGGCTTATTATTCGTTACAGCCTTTATTATTCATACTCTTTTTTCGCCTTCAGCCTGACGTATATATATTACTTTGTTGAATCGGCTGTACCCGATGCATTCGAAGTTGACCATTTTTTATAAGCCTTACTGTTTGTCACACTATCCTGATATTTTTTTACCGAAGAAAGAGCATTCATCAAATCTGATGTAACCTGTTTTTGGGAATACTTAAGTTTGGCATAAGCCTGATAGATGCCATTTTTTGGTAAAACCATAACATCATCCACTACGGCATGTTTCAAATCATAATTAGTGGCACCTCTTATCATCCATATAAAAGACGGCCTGGCGACCGTGGCATGATTCCCTTCTTCACTTGCTATGTTTTGTCTCAGGTTCTCAAGATCATTCTGAATCCCATAATTCAGTTTAGCCCTGGCCTGCTTTTTGGCACGGTCCAGCGCTACTAATGAGTCTGTTGAGATACTCATCCCCATAGCATAATACCATTGATCTTGTTTCGAAAATTGAGAAGCTTCTTTATACCACGGCTTATGGTTATTTGCCGACGATGTTTGTGTAGATTTTGTTGCCGTCTTTGAAGTGCTGCATGCTGATAATAATAAAACGCTGAGTATACCTGTAAATGCTAATTGCCTGAAGATTAATTTCATGTATTAAGTTTCTGTGATTTACCTTTAAAAAGTCAGTTAATTTTTCAATTCGTAATATCCAATAACACCATTGTCTTTTTCTATTTTCAGTAATATCTCTTGATTTTCTGATAAACCCTTTCGAATAAGGACCTTCAGATTATCCAGATTATTCACTGATTTACCGTCGACTGCACGTATAATATAATTTTTCTTAAGACCCCGTTTCATTGCCTCACTGCCGTCTTTAACCTGCGTAATCACCAGGTCAAATTTATTAAGATCTTTGGAATCTGCAAGTGCTACAACCGTAAAACCTAATTCAAAACTTTGATATTTGAAAGCGCCATTTTCGTTAGGTGATATATTAATCGGATCTTTATTATCGGCAAGCAACCATTTTTTAAACGAATTCTCATTAACTCCCATTAAAGGAACGTTAACATCCAATGTTTTACCGTCGCGCCATACTTTAAGTTTCGCAGTATCACCGGGATGTAAAACCGCTATTTTCGCCTGTAACTGATTATATTCATTAACTGCCGAACCATCAACAGATAACACAACATCATTGGGCTTTAAACCGGCTTTATCAGCAGATCCTTTGGGATCAATATTTAGTATTTCAACCCCTTCAATATGCTGTAATCCTAATTTACTGGCACTTTTTGAGTTGACGGATTGTATTTTTACGCCGAGGTATGCCCGTTTAACTTTACCATATTCCATAATATCCCTGGCAATTTTAATCGCCATATTACTTGGTATGGCAAAACCGTATCCTTCGTAATTTCCAGTCTCAGTTGCAATAGCCGTATTGATGCCAACCAATTCACCCCTGACATTAACTAAGGCTCCGCCACTGTTACCTTTATTAATCGCAGCATCTGTTTGAATAAAATTTTCTATACGTTTAGAACTATTTATAACATTCACATCCCGATTCAATGCACTCACAATTCCTGCAGTTACCGTAGATTTCAATCTGAACGGATTTCCAATGGCAAGTACCCAATCTCCTACTTTCAATGTATTCGAATTTCCAACAGTGATAGGATGCAGATTCTTTTGATCAATCTTTACCACGGCTAAATCAGTCGAAGGATCCTCGCCTATAACTTTGCCGGAGAATGTCCTTTTATCATATAAGGTGACTTCTACTTTATGATCTTCCGCATTGGCAACTACATGCCGGTTTGTTAAAATATAACCGTTAGAGGTTATGATGATTCCTGATCCGACAGTCTGAACTTCCTGTTCCGGTAAAAACCTGTTCCAGATATCATCATTAAAACTGTGATTCTCGTCCTCTGGCATATCTAATTTCTTTACCGGAACTGATGCCTCAATATAAACAACTGTAGGTATTACCCGGTTGGCAACATTCTGAAAAACATCAGACTTTGTCTTAATTTCAGATTTGCCTATTAAATTTGTCGTATCGTCCGTGCTGCGATTTATGGTAGTATACCGAACTTTGACTTTATTACTTAATTGATAATTCTGCTCCGAAAGTACTATTATGACCCCAATCAGTATACCAATAAAGACAAGAAGTAAGGCTCTTGTTATATTTCTTTTCCGAGTGCTCATATTTTAAATTACAATATTTGTTCGAATATTGTGTCTGATGTTCGATCTTTTAATCCTTCAATATGATGTTTTAAATAAATATCCAATATCCGAATTAAATTTTTCAAGTCATCCGACTCAATCAGTAATGTCAATAATTTGCCGGTTTTACCTTGTAAAGCAAGCAACATGTAATGCGCCTGATCAGGATTTAATTTTAAACCTGTACTTTCATTTCTGTTGCCATGTACTCTGCCGGAATCCGTATTAAGGTACAGGCCAACTTTATTTTGTTTAATCGATGCAACATCCAAATGGATACCGACTCCCATAATTTCCGCTAATCGTAACTGTATATAAGGAAACAAATTACGAACATTCTTATCCGTATCATTTAACCATTGTAATAAGTTCTCTCCCAAATCATACATCGGTTCATTAACCTCGTTTTCATGCAACAACTGGTATATCATTTCTATGGAAGCCGAGGTTATGGCCATTTTTTCAAAATTATAACGCAGTTTGAATGTCTTGATTCTGTATTCTGCCTCCGATAGTGTTTGTACCGATCTTGACCCCTTATAATAATAGATCACATCTATGACGTTACCGGTTTCCAGCAAGCCGGCAAACTTACTTTTGGGCCGTTTCGCACCTTTGGCTATAACAGCTATTTTACCTTGTTTCTTCGTTAACAAGGTTACAATCTTGCTGGTCTCATGATAATCAATTGAACGTAAAACAATTGCCGGAGTTTCAATAATCATTTAATAATCAATTATAAAAATATAACGTGGGGCGATAACAACTATTACAATTTATAACAGCACCTATTAATCAAGATGATATTTTACGGCCATTAAACCAAAATATATTAAAGCAGTGTATCAATACTATCATAAAAAAATAGAATACCACATTAAAAAAAAGAGACTTTCCTGTAGAAAGTCTCTTTCATTACCTTACGAAATATTAAAATCAGTCAAATCGAATCCAATCTTTTTGTTCGAGCCATTGTACAAGGGCCGGTAAAAATACGAGAGCAGATACCAATGTCATACCGATCCCGATGGTAGCCAGTTCCCCTATGGAAATCAGGCCGGGGTGCATTGTAAAAAGCAGGCCCGAAAATCCTAACATGGTTGTAACGGAACCCATCGTGATATGCTGGCCGGTACTTGACAGTACATTCCACATACTATTTTTACCTTCTTCCCGGTATCTCGCTGCAAGGTGAACTCCACTGTCCTCCCCTATTCCAAGTATGGCCGGTAATACGACCAGGTTGTAGAAATTCAAAGACATCCCGAACATCATCATAATACCAAAAGTCCATAGTAATCCTACAACCAAAGGCAACATAGCGATAAGCGTCCATCTGACGGAACGGAAAGCTATATACATGAATATGATGATCATTAAGAAAGTCGCCACAACCATATACGGACTCTCTTTCATCATAAGCTGCAGCATATTTGCCGCTACTATTGATGTACTTGCCGCATAAAATGTTTGACCATTGGCGGTTGTAACTTTCCCAATATCTTTCTTAAATGCTATTGAATTTCGTCCATCTGAAAGACCAACACTTGGATAAACAATAACAAACCGACCTATTTTACCATTTTTGGTCATAAATCGATTTTTAAGATAATTAGGTATTTGATCCAACCTAAGTGGTTTAGTCGTCTGAGAGGCACGACGTAACTTATCAAGATTCTTATCCTTTTTATTTTTTATAAAGGGATCATTCAATAACTTCCTGATACGAGCGATATTCTGTAGTTTTTGCTCTTTAGCTTTTTTCGACATAGGAAATCGCTCCTGGATGGCCTCAACATCAGCTATCGTTGGACTCAGGGTATCCTGCTTCATTTTCTTCCGTATAGCTTTTAGGATAGCAAACACTTGTTTATCGCTATCAGCCTGTATATAAGCAGGATTTCGTTTAGAAGAGTGAAATACGCCACTGATCATATTATTGAAGGCATCATATTGGGGATAATCTGGCTCTAATTTTCCGAAATCATACTGAAATTTGATATCATTATGAGCAACAATAACCACTCCGGAAACTATTAAACCCATTATTACTATTGTTTTAGCAAAAGGAAAACGATGAGGTGTGTTCTTTACAAATCCGTCTCTTTCATTTTTATTAATCAAGATCAGATTATTTCTCTCCATAACTACCAGTATAGCCGGTAAAATAAAAAGCATACAAAGCAGGGAAAGTATAATACCATTACCTGAGATAAAACCAAATTCAGAAAAACCCTTAAAATCAGCAAAGGTCAAAACATAAAGGGCAACGGCTGTCGTAATGGCACTTGTTATTATGGCAGATCCGGTACCTTCATAGGTAGATAGTAAGGAAGCATAAACGCCTTTACCTGACGATCGTATTTCAAGATAACGGGCATAAAAGTGAATACCATAATCGATTCCCATACCAAAAAGAATCACAAACAACACGGATGTCATGGTATTCAGTTTACCAAGAAATATATAAGCAATCCCAAATGTATAACTCAAACTTATCAGAAGCGGAATTCCTATAACAATTAAAGGCACCGGAGCCCTGAGGATATGACTCCAGATATTATGTTTTTGCTCGCTTTCCGCCCCACGCCTGTAATTGAAATATTTCTTAAAAAAGAAATACAACATAACTAAAAGCAAAACACTTGTTATTCCCGACGCAAAGCTGTTTTTTACGTCATTCATTATCGAATCGAGTTCTAATAAATGTCGTTCAAGCCTGCCCCCTGATTTAACAATCATCTGTTTGTTGTACTGCACAGGTTGCATCGCCTTAATGAGGGAGTCGGTAGCAGCGTACATATCCTGTAAATACCTGGTATTACTTTTAGAGCCGGTAGGGTAAAATTTTAACACCATTACTGTACTATCCGCATTAATGGGATACTCTTTGGGAATGATCTCATTATACGCTTCTAAAAACTTGTTTAAATCGCCTTTTTTAACAGTATCAGATGTCCCGTTATCAGAGGTTAAATCAAAATAAAAGGGATTAGCTTTTAGCTTAGCTTTGTGTATCTCATCTTTTAAATAATTTGTTATATCATTCAATTCTGTATTTGTAGCAAGATATAACGCATTATCTTTTAATATTTTCGTATTCTTTTTATACTCAACGTCTTTAAAAAACTTCTCATTTGAATTAGGTTCGTGCAGCTTGAGAGCTTTAGGGATAAATTCACGGGCAAATTTTTTATTATCCTGAAAACTCGGGGATTTAATAGCAACCTCGAGTTCCGATTCACCACCAAATGTATCTTTCAGCTTGTTGAGCGCTTTTACACTTTCGTAAGAGGAAGGAAGCAAATTAGCTATATCCGTATCTACTTTAAGATGTAAAGCAAAAAAACCCGAAATTATAGCTAAAATTATGGATATCGATAAAACATAATAGGGATGGCTATAATTTTTTTTAAATAAAGGTTTAAATAATTTTAAAATTTTCTCCATTTGTAATATTCACTTGAGCCGTATTCGACTTTGCCTTGTTCAAAAGCTTTATAAGATATAAAATAAAAGCTTAAAAATATCAGATGAATTCATCATGAACAGTATTTGATTGAAGCTAAAAAACATTATCGGATTTTATGAAATGATTTCATTTCCATATAGCTGTCAAGTTCTAACTTTTAACAACATTAGATGCGAGACTTTTAAACCTATAAAAATAGTAAGAAAATACTTGTTTATTTTTTTATAGCTGATTAACGCCGTGATTATAAAAAATGTATGTGTGATTATGATGAATTATATCATCTCTTTCATTTTTATCAGTCACCTGAGATTTAGCTATACATGGAATTAACGATGAGTTGTATCAACAGGTTTTAATTCAATATCATCGTAATCAGCTTTAACACGACTTTTCGTATTATTGCCATCGCTTAAAATAAGAATGGCAATGGGTTTATCTGGTGGATCTTCACCAAAAAGATTTTTATAATCCTGGGCTATATTTCGCTGAAAAGTAATCCATTTCCCTTCGTTCTTACTCCCCGATTCTAATACAATTATTTTTTGTTTACCAAAATTTTTAGACAAAATTGTACCTACCGGTAAAGTGGAGCTCCAACAATATTTAATCGATTTTGGAAGCTTAAATAAACCGGCAAAACCATAAACCACATATATCCCTGCCGCTGAGTCATTTTTATCACTATCGTTCTCATTTCCTCCTTTGGGAATATCATAAACGCGCCATTTCCAGGATAATATTGGTGTCTTTTCTAAATTAATACCTTTCTTATTTACGAGAGGCAGATTTAAATGCATTGCCTTTATCCCGTCATATTCAAGATATTTATTACCCCCGTTTTCCTTTATCTGATATTTGTATTTATCCCGGTCATTACCAGTTAAATTCCATACTTTGACATTTCCATCCCGATTATACCAGCCATATGGCAACGTACCTACGGTATCATCCTGAAAATTATCAAGAATAATAGTTCCGTCAGGCTCCTTTTGAAACTGAGCATGAGTTAACTGAAATGGATTGATGAAAAAAATTATGAGGATGAATAGCTTCAAGTTACTCCACTGAAAAAGTTTATTAATAAAATTGTTCAAATTTCTGACATTAATTATCATCATATAGTTATGGATTATTACTAAGAATGGATTTTGCTCTCTTACCATTCCATATCTACTTATAGCTACTTAATTAAACGACAGCCATGTAAACAAATTATGATGTCATTATTATCTAATTTTAAACTGATAACATTTTTTCATGAATATTGTGGGCAATAGTATCCCAATTTGTCTCCTTGATAACACGTTCTCTTCCTTGTTTACCGAGCTTTTCAGCCAATTTGGAATCATCTAATAATTGTAAAATGGCATCAGCCAATTGTTCCGGATTATCTTCATCAACTAATAACCCTGTTTTGCCGTCAATAATTGCATCCGTAATACCTCCTGAGGTAGATCCTATAACCGGTTTTCCGCAGGCATTTGCTTCTAAATAAACAATACCGAAACCTTCTATATTTAACGGTTCGGTTCTGGGTGTCATTACGAAGACTTCACATAAATTATAATAACTTTTCACCTTTGAGTGTGGCACTTTACCCAGGAAACGAACATTATTATTTAAATTAAATTCTGAAACCAAAGATTCCAAACGTTCTAAATCATTACCGCCACCCACTATCAGGTATAAAGCATTATCATATTTTTTAATTACGGAACGCATGGCACTTAGTACATTATCCACTCCTTTACGAGGGACTAAACGCGTAATCGTCATTATAATGCGTTTACTATTTAAATCTAATTTATTTCGAAGCTCACTGGTCTCAGTCGGATAAAATTCGCCGGGATTCGTTCCATTAGGCATTACTGTTATACGATCTTCAGAAACACCCTCATTCATAAGAAGATTAGCGGTATACCGACTAACAGCAAAAAAATGATCAACTTGAGACAACAACCATCTTCTGTATGCAACGTATCTCCGGCCTGCAAAAGAATCGTTATTGAACGGATTGAATAATAACTCCCTGCCATGAGCAGCAGCAAAGACCCGCTTGATATACCCTTTCTTCCGATTGGGTAATGCCGGTAATACCGTCTGCCATTGAGCGTGAAAAGTGGTGTCGTATTTATTTCTTGTGAGTGACTTAATAACCGGAAGCGATGTATATGGCAATAATGCATTACTGCTTAATACCCGATGAACCTTATAAGGCAAACTCAGGTCAACATCCTGGTCTTTCTTCTTCTTTGGGGCTAAAACGGCAAAATCCTCATTATTTTTATAAAACCGATCAGCCAGTTCAAAACAATATGTTTGTATACCGCCGATGTCAGGTGGAAAATCCTGACTTATTAATAATAATCTCATGTAACATTATTCTGTTGAAAAAATTTGTTTAATATAATCGTTACATTTACGAATTGCAGTAGATCATCAATATTTAACGAAAGTAACACTATTCACATATGCACTTGTCACTGTTCATTACAGGTAATTTTTAAATATATAGTAATTGCCAAAATAACCTTATATTAAAAGCCTTTTGCTTTTTAAGTGTTTTGTATGCTGTAAATAAATGAATTTTAAAGAATTTAAACGTTATTGGTCCGATTTCGTCAAGAGTAATCGGGGCCAAAAAATCATCAACTGGTCTCGCAGACTTTTCCTTGTCGGTGTTATAGCATGGTTACTATATCAGCTTACCACTATAGGATGGGGCAATGTTTGGCATTCTCTGCCACTTAATCCCCTGTTTTATTTGCTGTACTTGATGATATATGTTTCACTGCCGGTAGCACAGCTGTTTATTTACCGTCTCACCTGGACTTTTAAATTCCGAAATGCGTTCCCTGTCCTCTTGCTTACAAAAGTTTATAACCAGGATGTAATGGGATATTCCGGTGAAGTATACTTTTATTTTTGGGCCCGTAAGAATATTGACATAAAAGAGATTGAAATCCTTAAAACGATTAAAGATAATAATATTATCTCCTCCGCATCATCCACATTGGTAGCTTTCGGATTATTAGGAGTATTCTTATTAACCGGACAAATAAGATTGCTCGATTTTCTCCACATTCATAATATTTGGTATCTATATGGAGGAATTGCTCTATTCCTTATCGTTATTATTATATTAATTCGATTTCGACATTATATCATATCAATGCCTTTTAAAACAGCGGGGACTATTTTTTCTATTCATGTATTCCGGCTTTTATTAGGTCAATCATTGCAAATTATTCAATGGCATTTAATACTTCCCAATATCCCTTTATATGTTTGGTTCACTTTTGTAGCAGTACAGATTATGATGTCAAGAATACCGTTTTTACCTAATCGTGATTTGATCTTTTTCGGTGCCAGCCTTAAACTGACACAAATGATGCATGTTCCCACGGCAGCCATTGCTGCAATTATGCTTGCCAATAGTGTATTTGGTAAAATTATGAATGTTGTACTCTTTTCATTGACTTCCTTTTTTAAAGATAAAGACATTTTACCATCACCTGATGGAAATACCAACATACCAGCCACGGAAGACATAGCCAAAGAATCCGACTAAAAATGATCCATATTTATTTACTTTTCCTACAATCTTCCCTGTTATTTTATCAATATTAACTTGAAAACAAATCCAAATTAGTTACCTTATTAGCTAATCTCTTATTTGCTTAAGAATCATTTGCTTTCATATTCTGTGCGTTAATAATACATGAGAATAGTACTAACTATAGATTATTCCCCTTGGTCACAATATAGTGGTGGAGCACAACGATCAACCCATCATCTAGCTGATACATTCTCTAAAAGAGGACATAATGTAACAGTTATTTACACAAAACCGCCATGGGAAAAAATTGATGTACCTGAGGATATTCCGTATGAGATTCAATGGGCTGCTCTGATTGCCAATAAAAGCAAAAGGAAAGCAACACTTCGCCCTCTCAGTGCTATCTCAGTTTACCTTTTAGTGAAGAAAATACTTGAAACGGAACATAATGTCGTTGTTCATACAAATGGAGAAGAAGGCGGACTCCTTCATTTACTTAAAAATAAGTATAAATTTGGATTGATCAGCGAGCCCCACCATCCACATTACCCCGACCTTCTACTGAATAATCGAAAATTAAATTTTACTGATTATGCCAAATTATTAGTGAAAGATGGGAAGTATCTTTTGCAGGGATCAGCAGCCCGTAATGCTGATTATTGTACTCCTCCAAGTAAATGGTCAGGAAATTTGGTCCAAAAGGCTTTCAATATCCAAAAACATAAAATTATTCCCGTTTATAATGGTGTGCCTGATGAATTTTTAAAATATAGAAGAACTGAAAACGCTCAGAAAGGTCCGGCGGTTTATTTTGGCCGGCTGACGCAAACCAAAGGTATCGATACATTTATTGAGGCTCTTCATATCCTGGATGGTCGTGCTCCCAATGCATTAATAGTTGGCAAAGGTGATCGTGAACAGTTCCTGAAACAAAAGGTTCAAGAACTGGGTTTATCCAATAGAGTCACATTTAAGTCCTGGTTAAACCATGAAGAACTAGGCAAATTGCTTTCAAAATCTTATATGGCTGTTTTACCATCCAGACATGAAAATTTCAGTCTGGCAGTGTTAAGTGCCATGTGTGTCGGGCTGCCAACGATCAGTACTTCAGTAGGCGGTACACCTGAAATAATAGATCATGAACATAACGGTTTGCTCATATCTCCTGATAACAGTTCCGAATTGGCCAAATCTATAGACCGCTTATATAATCAAGACCGGCCATCAGCAGAAATATTAGGAACTGCAGCATCTAAACACATACGATCCAACTTAACCTGGGACCATACATGTGATAAATTTGAACAACTCTATGAGAAGGCTCTGTCTAACCAATAAGTAAAGCCTGATGTTAATCCTACAATTTTTTTAATAATCCGGAATAGGTAAGACCAAGCATAAAACCATAATTTGTTCCATACATATTCCCAAAATCTCCTGATACGGCCGTATTAATATCAAGATTCGGAACAGATTTTACCGGTATATTCATTTCATAATAAACAGAATATTGTGTTTTATGTGGAGTAAAAGGAGTGTTATACGTTCCATAATTTCTGCTATATGTGAAGAATGCCCGGTATGACATCGATGAAAATATTAAGCCCTCTATACCAAAATGTTGTACAACAACACGGTTATTTATAATTGAAGTCTCTCTTATCGATGTTCTATGACTAAGAGGGGTAATAAATGGTGTACCTATCGTTTTACCGAAGTACGTCCAACCATAACGGTATATATAATTATTAAAATAGTTATCACGTCCTCCCCACGGATATCCCTGAGCATTTCGTTTTGTATGAACACCGGGTGGAGGATCCGGATTAGCCGGACCACTTTGATTCTTTGTATACAAGAACTCCCATAATACTCCGTCGATAACTTTTTTTCTGTTTTTGGATTGAATACCAATCCCAAGCAATCCATCACGGATACTTCCCTGACCTAAACGTAAACCGGATTTATCTTCAAATATCGTTTGTCTGTAAATGATGCCTCTGTATTTACCAATATTCCACGTCGCACCCAATTCCCATGAACCGATATGGTTACCCAGAGCGTTTATTTCCTCACCCCTTGGTGAGTTATTTCCACCATGTTCGCCGAAGAAAGCCCGCAAATAATCCTTAATGCCCTGAGGAAGCCGGCCTACATTGGTATTACTTGACGTACCACCCCATTGCACATCATCAGTCAATCCGATATAAGCATTGACAGGTAAATTGCCTCCGGCTTTGAAATATAATTGTTTTTGTTGCAGATAAGTATCTTTAACATACCGCGAATCTTCGAACCAGCCATTTCCCCAATAACCTTTTATTTTTAAATAACCATGAGTAAAAGGTATGGGAGTGTAGTGTGGAAATGATAATACAATTTTGGGCAATGGCGTTGCATTTCCACTCCACATGATAGACCCGGAGGATAAACCGGGCATATGGGTGTTTAATCGTTCACGTATCCGTCCAATTTGAAGTTGGAGCGGTCCATAGTGGGCCTTAAAATATAATTGATTTAGATAAAGTCCACTGCGATCGGAAGCCCGGCCAATTAATTCGGCCCCATAACTGTAATCCCATTTTCGGGAGAAACTGTAATCCGTTTTAACCGTAAAATCCCCTAAGAGATTAGCTGAATTTTGATCAATAATCCCAAAACGATCGGTATACAGCCAGAATGGCAAATTCCCCTTTGTCGCAAAATCCGTTTGAATCCCAACTTTATAATTAAGCGGTTTTAATTGAGCATAAGATGAGTTATGAATTAAAAACAGGCATAAACAGCCTACACCTAATGCGACTCTTTTAGGGATTCTCATTCTGTAAATGATTATATAATAATAAACTAATTATCAGCCAGATTACAAGACACTACCGGATAACACCCGCCGCCTGGTCTCTGTAATTCCGTACTTTTCATTACTTGCTTTCAGCCGGTTCCAAACACGTTCTGAAAACTCATAAAAAGGTTGTTTTTGGTGATACCAACCAAAATGCAAACAATAAGGAGTGACCTGCAGATAGTCTGTGGTTCCCGGCATTATAGAAAATATTTTAAACAATAATTTTCGCAGCGATGGGCTATTCAAACCACGAAGATTATAAACCAGCGGATTACTATAATAAGTACATGATACATATTCAAAATCGGGATCATTTGATGTCATATCATCAATAAAATCCAATTGGGGGCTTGTGTGCCCCTGTAACCACGGGAAAACAGGAATGCTTAGCTTAGACATTGCCATTGCAAGACTCCATTCGCAAGACTCTTCGCTTCTCCCCTCTTCGAGAGTTCTGCTTCTGAAATGAGTCTCTTTCTTCCTGTTTAACATTTCTCCCGCAAGTGTACAAACTTTCTTAGTCAGCGCATGATCCTGTGCGAATATCATACCCGTTTGTACCCGGCTTAAATAAGTGAGGCCAAATCTTTTTAACGTTCGGGATCTGCGACGTAACATAATATCCGCTATAACACCAATATTTTTGGGTCCGCCGAAAAAAGAATCAGAAACTTGCGTACCGGTTATAGTGAAGGGATGAGTAGATAATGATTGCCACAACGGATCGGGGTTTTTACACCAGACGATATCACTATCCAGATACATATTACTTTCAAACAACATGTATTCATGGATATTATGTTTAAATCCAACGATAGAGCAATGATCCGGGGCAAGAGGATACACGACATCGAATAAATCCAATAAGTTTAAATCATCAAGAATGTCCCTGTGCTTTTTTTCACAAATTAAAGCAACAGGCCGATCCGTGTCATGACGTCTGAGTGATATGACAGAAGCAACGGCATGCTTTAGATATTTTTTATCCCCATAAACGGCATAAACATATCCCTCTTTGCCCAATGTTTTTCGTGTAACAGCCCTGAGCATTTTTTAAATTTTATAGTAATAATTCATAAATATTTTCGAAATATACAATACTTAGTCCGGCATTGAAAATAATGTTTATCGGGCTGCCCGCTTTTTAAGCGTAGCCAGCAGCGAATTATAGCTCTTTTTTCGAAGATAACTTTGAAATGATCGCTTATATGATTCCGCTGTTGAGACATTATCAATAATCATATCCGTTATAAACCAATTACCATTCTCTTTTTTCATGCGGTATGCCACAGGTGTCCTGACATCCTTCAAAGTAGCAATAGTCTTAACATATGCCGTATCATTATTTACCGCAATATTTTTATAATCTACATTAGCTCGGTAAATATCCAATTTATTTAATGATTGATCCCTGATAATTTGTGAGAATACATTAACAAATTCCTTTCTTTGAGAAACACTTAATGTATCATACGTTTTTTGAAGGGCAACTTTAGCCATGGCGTTGTAATCAACAATATCGTTTATGATTTTTTTTAACTTGTTTTTTTGTTGATCAGTATACTTTGATCCCTCGGGTCCTATGAGATCCTTTATTTCATTATCCCTTTGTACCAGCAGATTCTTTATCTCATTCTGTTCATTTTTTGCGGTTGTTTGCCCTGTTGCCCTAACAACCGGTGCTAACATTATAACCGGTAAAAACAGTAATATTGTTTTCTTGAAAATTTTCATCATCGCAATAATTATTCATGTAAATTTTTTAATGGAATTCCAGAGGCCTCATAAAGCTTTGCCAAGTCCAAATTATACTCATAAACCTTCTGTCTGTATTCTGCTTCCAATTGCAGGTTCGATTTAACAGCATCTAACAAGTTCTTTATTTTACCTAAACCCAAATCGTAGTCTATTTGTTCTTTTCTGAGCCATTCCTTACTCGTTTGTAACGCATCTCCTGTTTTTTGAAACGTTGTTTCTGCGATCCTGGCCGTTTTATAACTGTTACTTAAATCCAACCTGATACCTTCAACGACGGCTTCTTTTGAATATTTTATTTCATGATATTTTATTTTCATATTGTCGATATCATTTTTGATGCCGAGGAAGTTGAGGTTTTCCCGAATACCAAAACTATAAGCAAGATTCAGATAACTAAAGCGATTACCTATCATTGGTGTACGTTCCGTCGGACGTGGAGTGTATACATACTCGGCACCCAGACCCAAAAATATCGTTGGCAACAATTGAGCTTTTTTTGCTTTTAGACCGAATTCTGCGGCCGATTCTGCAGCTTTTATACCTTTCAATTCCGGCCGGTTACTAAGTGCTAAACTTTGATAATAAGAATAGGATTTAATAGTAGTATCTATCGGATCAAGAAATTGTGTTTTAGGCATATAAACGGTATTAGAATCAGCTCCAAGAACAAGATTCCAAACTCTTTTAACGAACAGGTTATTTTCTTTTACTTCATTGGCTTTAATCTCGAATTGAGATTTATAGATCCTGAATTTAAACACGTCGGCATCTTCAAGGCTCGAATCATTCGATTTTTGCATCTCTTTGATCTTCTTATCCGCTTTATCAAATTCATGCTGCGCATCACCTAATAAACGCTCCATCTGATTGGCTAAAACGCGTGAATAGTATAGTTGATACAATTTCATTGCTAATTTAGATTTTTCAGATAAAAACTGTTCTTGTGCAGCTACGGCTCCCTGCCTTGCCGCTTTGATGGCATTATTTATAGCTCCCCAGGTGAAGATAGGTTGAACTCCCTGTATCTGAACCTGTGAGTAGATACTCCATTTTGACCAATCATTTTTAAGATTCGGATCAAGATACCATTGGCTTTTCGGAAGCGGATTCCCATTACTGAGTGTACTATCAGTCGATACACCGGGTACCAAACTGTGATTAGTGGTCAGTTTTAACTCCGGCAATATCTTCTTCGATTTGGCTTCGTCTATTCTATTTTTCGCAAGCTCAACTTTCGATTCATTCGCCTTAACCTGATCTGAATGATTCAGCCCCATCTGAATAAACTGGTTAAGAGAAACTTTAACAGTGTCTTGTGCTTGAACCTTTATTACCAAAAAGAAAGGTAAAAGTAAGATAAGAATGGTTTGTAGTCCTATTTTTTTTTTCAGGAAGGGACTTATGAGTGTAGCAGATCTCATATAAATGGTTTATTAACTAAGTATCTCATAAACATCTCAAATAAATATTAAAAGCCCCAAACTCAGGGGCTCTTACAAGCGGAGAGAGAGGGATTCGAACCCCCGGTCCATTGCTGGACAACGGTTTTCAAGACCGCCGCATTCGACCGCTCTGCCATCTCTCCTTCAAAGGTTGACAATATAAGAAATATTTTTGTTAATCCGACAACGCTTCTGCACCACTTACAATTTCTGATATTTCAGTAGTAATAGATGCCTGACGAGCCTGATTATATTTCAAACGAAGTTCTCTGAGTAATTCTTGTGCATTCTCCGTAGCATTGTCCATTGCAGCCATCCTGGCGCCTTGTTCCGAAGCATTAGATTCCAGAACAGCTTTCCACAATTGAGTATTCAAATGCAGTGGTATAAGGTGTTTTAAAATATTTACGGCATTTGGTTCAAAGATATAATCGACTACTTTATCTTTAGAAGTACTTTCTTCCACCTCTTCTTTATTATCAAGAGATGGAATTGGTAACATTTGTTCAACTTTACGATTTTGAGATAATACCGATTTGAACTCATTATAGACTAAATAGACAGCCTGATATTCATCACTCTCAAATCCGGCTATGACTTCCTTCATAATGGTAGTCGTGTTCTCAAAACTTAAGTCATCAAAAAATCCTGAGTGATCACCAAGAACTTTATAATTTCTTTTTTTGAAATAATTATTGGCTTTCCGGCCAATGCAAATCATGGATAAACTATCATTATCCAAATATTGCTGAAACTCATCATGCAGCCGAGTTACAGCAACTTTAAAAAGATTATTATTAAAACCGCCACATAACCCTCTGTCTGATCCGATCACAATAAAGAGTACTTTATCCGGATTCTGATTCGGTGTCATGTATTTATTGGTAATTTCAATACCTTTCACCAGCCGTCCGATAACTTCATCCAGCTTATTTGCATAAGGCCTGGTAGCAATTATTCGATTTTGCGCTTTCCGTAGTTTTGCAGCAGCTACCATTTTCATAGCCCTGGTTATCTGCTGCGTACTCCGGATTGAAGTGATTCGGTCTCGTATTTCTCTTAAATTCGCCATGAATTAAGCTTTATCGGAAGCTTTAATTTGGTTTGCAATTGATTTGGCTTCTTTCACTAATTCTTCTCCCAGTTCCGGTGTCAAAAGACCTGTTTTTCTGAGTTCTTTCATTTCGGAACTGTATTTCGCCGATATATTCTCGAGGAATTCCTGTTCAAATTTCAAAATTTCACCAATCTCCAGCATATCAAGGACACCTTGATTATTTACGTGAAGAATCGCTATCTGTAAATCAACTGTTAATGGTTGGTGGAGGCCTTGTTTCAAAATTTCGACTGATCGGGCACCCCGATCTAATTGCCTTTTCGTAGCAGCATCCAAATCTGACCCGAATTTGGCAAAAGCTTCCAATTCGCGATACTGAGCCAGATCGAGTTTCAAAGAACCGGCTACTTTTTTCATGGATTTCACCTGTGCGGAACCACCGACACGAGATACAGAAATACCAACATCAATAGCCGGACGTATACCGGAATTAAACAGATTGGACTGTAAGAATATCTGTCCGTCGGTAATGGAAATTACATTCGTGGGAATGTATGCGGAAACGTCACCAGCTTGTGTTTCGATAATTGGCAGTGCCGTCAAAGATCCTCCACCCTTCAACATTGGACGAATAGATTCGGGAACATCATTCATATTCTTTATAACCGAATCATTCTTATTAATTTTGGCTGCGCGCTCCAGTAAACGGCTATGCAAATAAAATACATCACCCGGGTAAGCTTCACGCCCCGGTGGACGTCTCAGAAGGAGTGATACTTCCCGGTAAGCCACAGCCTGCTTTGATAAATCGTCGTAAATGATCAAAGCATGACGTCCCGTATCACGGAAATATTCTCCTATAGCTGCACCGGCATATGGTGCAATAAATCTTAAAGGAGCGGATACGGAAGCAGGTGCTGCGACAACCACGGTATAATCCAGGGCACCATGTTCTTCAAGTGTCCTCGTTACCTGAGCAATGGTTGATCCTTTTTGGCCAACCGCAACATAAATACAAAATACAGGTTTATCAGTGTCATGTGTGGACTTCTGATTTAAAATCGTATCAATAGCGATGGCAGTTTTACCCGTTTGCCGGTCTCCGATAATCAACTCACGTTGGCCACGGCCAATGGGTATCATCGAGTCAATGGCTTTGATACCTGTTTGTAAAGGTTCTGTAACCGGTTCACGAAATATTACACCGGGTGCTTTCCTTTCCAGGGGTATTGTGTAAGTATCTCCTGTAATAGGGCCTTTACCATCAATAGGCTTGCCCAATGGATCAATAACCCGGCCCAATACACCATCACCAGCAGCAATTGATGCAATTTCTTTTGTCCGGCGAACACTATGACCCTCTTCAACAAAGTTGGTTGCTCCGAATAATACCACACCAACATTATCTTCTTCCAGGTTAAGAACCATGCCACGAACGGGATTACCTTCTTCATCGATGGAATCGGGCAGTTCTACCAATTCTCCAGCCTGAACTTTAGATAAACCGTATACTCTTGCGATACCATCACCAACCTCGAGAACGGTACCTACATCGTATATATCCGCTTCTTTTTCCAAGCCGGATAATTGTTTTCTTAATATGGCAGATACTTCATCTGGTCTGACTTGACTCATTATATTTCCTCTAAGCTAGATAACTTTTTTACAAATTAATCTTTTACATACCGGTGTTTAAAAAAAGGCTCTCTAATTGCTCGAGCTTGTGTTGCACCGTTCCATCAATAACCGTATCAACAATGCGCACTTTAAGTCCGCCCCGAAGCGATTTATTTTCCGAAATCTCCATTTCAACTTTTTTATGTGTTTTTTCTTCAAGAGATTTCTTTAACTCACTAATCTGTTCATCATTCATTTTATCAGCTGAAACAACACTGATATTGATGATACCAGCATAATCATTATACTGATCAATAAACGATTTGAAGACCGGGGGTAAAATATCTTCCCTTCCTTTTCGGATCATTATATCAATGAATGTTTGTGTGAGTTCATTGATCTCATCACCGAATATTTCGTCCAATACCTTTTTCTTTTTATCTCTTTTAATAATTGGACTTTTCAAAAAAAGTACCAATTCACGAGAATCTCTCAGGGTATTGTCAATTAAGGTAATGTCTTCGAGTATCGTATCTACTTCTTTACGCTCGATAGCTACCTGAATCAAAGAGGTAGCGTAGCGTCGGGCAGCTTTTAATGATGACATTTAAGAATCAGTTATTGGATAATTCTTTTATATAACTTTCTACCAGTTTAGTGTTTTTCTTCACATCAAGCTCGGCATCAATTATTTTTGAAGCAGATTGTATCGCCAGTTTAGCCACTTCGTTACGCAACTCCAACAGGGCTCGTTTCTTTTCCTGTTCAATAGATGAACGGGCGTGCTCGAGTAATTGTGCAGCTTCATCCCTGGCTTTCTCAATACGTTCTGTTCGCAATAATTCTGCCTCATCGATAGCTTCTTTACGAATCTTTTGAGCCATCAATTCTGCTTCTCTGAGAGCCGCTTCATTCTCTTTTGAAACCTTTTCGGCCCTGGCCATTGCTTTTTCAGCGGCATCAAGAGAATCCTTTATAGAATTTTCCCTCTCTTCCAGGGCACCGAGTACCGGTTTCCAAGCGTATTTTGTCAATACGAAGATGAACAGCGCAAAGACTATAAGAATCCAGAAAAACAAACCCGGATCAACACTTAATAGTCCACCTCTGGCAATTAGAATATACATTTTTACAATGCTGAATTAATGGTTTTTTAAAATACGTTAAATATCGCTTATTTACTTGATGGCTAACAGGAAACTGATAACCTCACCAAAGAGTGCAACACCCTCGATAAGAGCTGCGGATATAAGCATTGATGTACGAATATCATTGGATGCTTCCGGTTGACGTGCAGTACCGTCCATTGCACCTTTACCGATAAGTCCAATACCAATTCCCGCACCGATTGCAGCGATACCGGCTCCCAGGCCTGCTGCTAAATATGCCATGTCCATTATATTTTACTCCTTATTTTATTTTTAGATTTGAATTAATGGAATATGTATTTGTTTTTACAAAAAAACTTATTGATGCGCAGGTTCCGCATCGTGATGTTCATGTTCGGCAGTGGCTAATCCTATAAATAGTGCCGACAAGATAGTAAAGATATACGCCTGTATAAAGGCTACTAGTAATTTAATCATATAGATGAACAGCGTCATCACTATCCATATGGGAGATGTTCCATATGCCATACCGGCTCCAAACTTATTTGCGAACACAAATATGAGTCCGATCATACTTAATATCAAGACTTTACCGGACGCCATGTTAGCAAAGAGCCGGATACACAAGGCAAAAGGTTTTGTGAACAACCCCAGAAATTCTACTACCGCCATAATTGGCTTTACGAATACCGGTACTCCCGGGAACCAGAAAACTTCTTTCCAGTGATCCTTGGATCCGTTAAACTGTGTTACCAAAAAAGTAACTGTAGCCAATGCTGCCGTCACTGTTAAGTTTGCTGTCGGTGATTCTCCCCATGGTATTAGTTCAAAAAGGTTCATGAACAGGATCATGAAAAATGCCGACAAAAGATACGGTGTAAATTTTAGATATTTTTCAGGACCAATATTTGTTAGGGCGATTTCATCTCTGACAAAAATGACTATTGTCTCAAACATATTCTGCAGGACCCCTTTGGGTTCTGTTTCCCGACCAACACCTTCACTATATTTTTTATTGAGATATATAAAAACCAGGAGCACGAGAAAACCGCTCAACATAAAATAGACAATAGCCACCGACAGTGAAAAGTCTGCTATAATATGCCCGCCATCGTCTTTTACCAGTTCATAAGTTACAGGCTGAATGACACCATTTTTAATAATTTTTGAGTGTCCTTCTTCGTAATATTCGTCTGTTAGACCACTATTACCATTGATAGCAGCGGTAGTACTGCTGAAAAAATGGAGTCCATTATTATCATAAATAATTCTTGGCAGCTGGATTTTTCCAAATACAGGTGAAAAATCCAGGAAATATTCATTCCTTAATTTACCTTGAATATCTATCTGATTAGAATCATTACCCGGCCCCTCAGCCGCAATGGCTAACTGCACTCCCAGAATCAGTAATAGTCCAGTAAGAAATACTCTCCTAAAGTTTTGTATCATCAATCCGATGTAGTTCTAAACCGCTGTTTTTGGCTTTTTTTGTTTATGAAATAGATTTCGATCACAGATTTGCAAATATATGAAATAAATAAACTAATTATAAAACTAAATTGATCAATTTTTATAAATAAAATTACTGCGATGATGACAAGCATTAATAAAATTAATCGTACAGCCATACTTCCGAATATTACTTTCATGAAAACATTGGTCGAACGGTCAAAATATTTACTTATGAAATAGTAACCTGATATTACGTTCAGGGAAGTAATTACCAAACCCAAAAAAGCTGACAAGAAATTGCCTAATCCATATGTACTATAAAGAGGGTATCCTGTAAGGATAATTAAAATTATATCCAATCCAAGTACATAGGTAATAAAGTTTTTAAAACTGTAGTCGTTATTTTTCCCCTTTTTCATCATCTCTCTTATTTGCGCGAATCACCACCTTATAGATCGCATTAAAAACTCCCAGAAACCCGAGTAAAACACCTATTATACTTCCCCACGGTGATGTATTGAAACGTTTATCGATATACGTACCGATAAGTAAAGGAACAACCATTGCCGCAGCGATTTCAGCCCCCAAACCAATATATTCATTATATTTTCTCAGGTTTCCGGGATCGAACAGCATTTATTGAACCACTTCCGTTTTGGATTCGCTATTCTTTTTATTATTACTGGTACCATTTCGAATGATATCCTGATTGATGGTTTTAGACATCTTGCAAGCTCCTTCAAAAACAGCTCCTTCTTCTACAAGTAATGTTTGAGTGTTGATATCACCGGTTATACTGGCCGATTGGCGTAAAACAAGTTTTTTTGAGGTTACTATTTCTCCATCAACTTTACCTGCGATATCGGCTTCACTTGCATAAATATCTCCTTTTATAAAGCCGTCGTTTGTTAATATGACTTTACCTTCGGCTCTGACTTCACCGTCAATTTTACCGGATATGCGTATATCATTTTTAGTATTGACTGAGCCCCGTAACTCAGTACCTTGACTGATCATATTTATTGCGGGTTGATGTTTTGATGCTTCCATCTTATTAGCCTTTTGGTTTTTGGGGTTATTAAACATAGTATTTTAATCGTTTCATCTTTTTTAATGAATTATCAGATATTTAGTCGGATCTAAAGCTATACCGTTACGCCAGATCTCGATATGTACATGCGGGCCCGAGCTTATCAAACCCGATTGACTCACAGTACCGAGAATATCCCCTTTAAGCACGATATCGCCCCCTTTTTTAACCAAATTGGAACAATGTTTGTAAATAGTAATATAACCGCCGCCATGCTGAATATAAACTACGTAACCATAATTAAATGTCCATTCCGTATTAATGACCACCCCATCGGCAATAGCTTTAATATAGGTACCGTCTTTTGCGGCAATATCGATTCCGTAATGTCCTTCCTGCGGTTCAAAACCACGAGTTAAAGTACCATCAACCGGTGGGTTTGTCGGAAATTCGGGTGCATTTCTTAATATATCCGAGTTTAATATATCTTCATTATCTATAAATTGGTCGTTAGCATTCGATTGCTCGTTCGGTGGTGGTATCAGTTGCTGCGATTGTTGCTGTACATATAAAGGATTGACATTACTATTTTGAGTAATAGAAAAAGTCGTATCCTCATTCCCTGCAATCACATTTATTATATCATGCAACTGCTGCGACCTGATATCTAATGAATCATTAAGTGCTATCAATCGTTTGCTTAAGTGAACAACTGAATCCCTTATGGCTCTGTCCCTATTACTTGCTACAATATTTCCCATTGGAGTATATGAGAACAGAAAAACAAAGATTATAAACAAAACTACAACTATATAGAGTATCAAATGCAGCAATTGTTGCGGGCGAAAATTGAAATACCTTGGATCGTCAGGTTCACTCTCCTCTAGTAATACCAGAGTGAGGTTTTTTTTGCGCAGAGAGAATAATGTTTTTAAAAAATCGAGCATTTATATTAATTAGTAGTCCAATTGTATTTAATACTTTGATATACCAACAAATCAGGTTTCCGTTGCAAATCTAATCAAACTTATACTTTTTTCAGAATTTCTCTAATAGAACTTCTACAAATATTGAACTATTCTTGAAATATCCGGTCAGCTGACTTGTTCCGTAAAGATTTTAGCCAGTTTTTCTGTAATTTTTTTTCGATTAAAACGATTGATAAATTCCTCATCAGGCGAAGGTAACCGTTTTTCTTTCCAATCGGTATAAATCTCAAGGATAACTTTTTTTATTTCATCAATATTTCCCGGGTGGGCTATATAACCTGCTTTATAATTTTCAAGGTATCTAGTAAGAACACCTTCTCTTGCTAAACCTAAAATGGGTTTTTCTGTTGTGATATATTCAAAAAATTTACCGGTTGTTACATATTCATAATTTTTTCTCATACCCACAATCAACCACAATACGTCTGCTTTCAATAAATTATTGGTTGATTCCCGGTGTGGTACATAACCAAGATTATGGGTCAAATTTTTCAGACCAAGTTCATTTATCAGTTGGAGGTGACGCTGTTCCAAACCACCCTGAAACATTAGCTCAATATCGTCTTTCATTTCATCCTTCTCCTCTAATGCGATATACAGAGCCTTCAGGAACGGATCCGGTTGATTATCCCCATAAAAGATACCGCTGTATAAGAAACGCATTTTAACGGGCTTGATCTCAGTTGTCAATTCTCGCTGTTCGTAATCAAAATCATCAGGATCGAATCCCTGTTCTATGAGGTAAATAGGTTTATCATTGTCGGTGCGCGAGCGAAAAGATTCAATCATTTTATTATTTAAAACGGTAACGGCATCGGCATGATTTAAACACTCATGCTCTATTCGAGCCATCTTTTTCTTATGATAACGAGTCGGGTAGGTAATCAGGTGACTCTCCAACCAATCATCACGAAAATCGAGTATAACCGGCAGCTGATATTTTTTCTTAAGTGTTGTAGCTATTAGATGATTACTATACGGAGGTGCCGTCGAAAAAATCAGATCGATCTTATTATTGTGTATGATCTCCTCCCCTTTTTGTACAGCCGGCGCTATCCAACCCGTTTTGTTATCGGGCAGCCAGAAAAACGAGGATGCTAATCTTCCTAACCGGGCAATACGATCGGGAATAAAATTAACTGTTTGGGGTGATTTACCCAGATAATGGAAAGGCGTTTTAGCGTCAACCCTGTGAACTTCCACTTCTAACGAATCGAGTTCTTCCTGAAGGGATTGATCAAAGGTGTGATAAGCTCCCGGTTGTGGAGCTAAAACAATCGGGTTCCAACCATAATTTCGTAAATACTTAATAAACTTCAGGGGCCTCTGAACCCCGCTGGAGCCCATGGGAGGAAAATAATAAACAATGAACAGCACATTTTTCATCCCTGACATGAACCTCCACCATAAAGTGAACCATGGCCGAAGAAGATTATATCTCCGGTCATGGTTTAATTTTAATAGTATCTATTATCTCAAAAAGTAATTAGGTGCCTCTTTGGTGATCTGTATGGAATGCGGATGACTTTCATTCATGGCTGATGAGGATACCTTGACAAATTCTGCATTTTGCAGATCGAGGACGGTTTTAGAACCACAATACCCCATGGCAGCGCGTAATCCGCCAACCATTTGGTAAACTACCTCACTTAGGAAGCCTTTATAAGGAACCCGTCCTTCAATTCCTTCCGGAACGAGTTTATTAATATCTTCTTCCACATCCTGAAAATACCGGTCTTTGCTTCCTTTAGCCATAGCTCCCAAACTACCCATACCACGGTATGATTTGAATTTCCTGGACTCATAAATTATGGTTTCACCGGGTGCTTCATCAACACCGGCAAACATCGAACCAAGCATCACAGCAGTGGCACCTGCAGCAAGAGCCTTGGGAATATCACCAGTTTGTTTTATTCCACCGTCTGCTATCAGTCCGATACCGGCTTCCTTCGTAAATTGTGCCACTTCCATAATGGCGCTCAATTGAGGGACACCCACACCTGTTACGATTCGGGTGGTACATATGGAACCGGGACCAACACCAACTTTAACGACTGTCGCGCCGGCATCCACCAGAGCTTCAGCGGCAGATCTTGTAGCAATATTGCCGCCAATGATATCCAAATCAGGATATTCTTTGCGAATTTTGCGTATGGTTTGTAAAACGCCTTCTGAATGTCCGTGAGCCGTATCAACGGTAATGACATCAACACCGGCATCTACCAGAGCTTTTACTCTATCCATGGTATCATCAGTGATACCGACAGCAGCACCTACCGTTAATCTTCCAATCTGATCTTTGCAGGCATTAGGAAAATTTTTCTTTTTCTCTATATCTTTGAAAGTTATTAAACCAACCAGTTTATAGGACTCATCGACTATAGGCAGTTTCTCGACCTTGAATTCCTGTAATAGCTTTTCAGCCTCTTCGAGTGTTGTTCCTATTTCCGCTGTTATGAGATTTCCGCGAGTCATAATGGAACCCAATTTCTTATCCATATTGGGCTCGAATCTCAGATCCCGGTTCGTCACTATCCCAAGCAATTTATTGTTATTATCAACAATAGGGATACCACCAATCTTATGTTTTTTCATAAGAGCTCGTGCATCTCTGACAACGGCTTCTTCAGTAAGTGTAACAGGATCAACGATCATACCACTCTCACTACGTTTTACCAACCGGACGTGCTCAGCTTGCTCTTCGATACTCATATTTTTATGAAGTATCCCTAATCCACCTTCACGAGCTAAAGCAATGGCTAACCGGTATTCGGTGACCGTATCCATTGCGGCACTGAAAATGGGAACATTAAGTTTCAAGCGTGGAGTAAGCTGAACGCTGGTATCAACGTTACGAGGTAATACATTAGAATATGCCGGAACTAGCAGGACATCATCGTATGTAAGTCCACTCCTGGTAATCTTCTTATCGGGGGTGGTTTCAAGCATTGGTTTCATGCATTGATGGTTTAGATTACAGTTTCATTAAAATAAGGATATCAATTAAAAATCCCTACTGATATATACCATGAATATTAATCTAAACGTATTAGCCCTGATAAACTTATATATGCTTTCACCAAATGCATGAAATCATTCCAGATATTAATTGGATATTTTCAAGGCATCAATCACTGTTTCAAGGCTGCAATTGCCTTCGCGATAATTATTGATCCAATATACGACCCTTTTTCTCCGGGCTAAAACAAATGGATCACGGGTTGAATACATACCCCGCAATTCATCATAATAACCGACAACATCCAAAGCTATTTCAAATTTCAGCCGATAGGGCAAATCACCCCAGCCCATAGCATCATAAATACCATTTAAAACCTGATCCTCATCCGAACGGTTGCTTTCAATTTTCCTGAGATTTGGTGTTGGTTCCGGTAATGCCTGGTCATATAATTTTACTGCCGTAGTCATAATATTTTTCCTTTTTGTTAATGTTTATGACCAAGTTATTACCCATAGGTGACAACATTATGTCACCCCTTATAAACTTTTTTTAACTTTCGGCAGCAGCCTCTTCGACGTGTGTTTCACCTGATTTATCAAGAGCATATTTCAGAAATACGGGGCCTACTATCTCATGAAGTGTCACAACAGCAACGATAAGCATTTCCAGTTTGGATCCCCATCCGGGAAATGTCCTGCTTATGGTAACGGCTAAGCCAAGAGATACCCCTGCTTGTGATATAAAACCCATCCACCCGTATTTCATCATTTTCGGTGTGGCTTTACCCAATCGGGCTCCCGCCATCGTACCGATAAAAGTAAGTAATCCTCTCACTAAAACATATAAAAATGCAACAGACCACATCGCAGTCAGCATTTTCAGTTTTAATCCTAAACCGACCACCGAGAAAAAAACAACATACACCGGTAAAGACAATTTTTTGATGGCATTAATCAATTCGTCACCCGTCTGACCTGAAAAGTTTTCAATATAAAAACCGGCTGCCAGGCAAATAGATAATGGTTCCAGATGATAACTTAAACCAAGTTCGGCAACAAGCAGGCAAAAGCCCAAAACTATGAGGACCATCTCCAAACCAATCTTTTTTGTATAAAGGCCAAGAAGCCAGCCCAGGAAAACGCCCAACAGTAAGGATAAAAACACTTCGCCTATGGCTTCAAACAAAGCATAAAAATCAAACTTCGTCCCCGGATCGTTCATCACAACAGCAAATGATATGGTTATGGCAAACACGATAACAACAATCATATCTTTTATGACTGTTGTTCCTAATATGAGGTCACTCACTCTTCCTTTAGCTCCCGTATCGTTAATCACAGCTATTGCTACTGTTGGAGACGAAGCCATAAAAATCGTTGCCATAAGTAACCCGATTGAAGTAATCTCAAGGAAAGAAGTCCCTGCACCCAAAAAAGCCAACTGTGGACCGATTAGCAGTGTTAGAATGAATATTCCCGCAAAGACCAATATCATTGAAATCATCACAATAAATAATAATGGTTTCCTGATATGCATGATCCGGTTTAATTTTATTTCTCCACCAGCCGTCAGTGCAATTAAGGCCACGGCCATACCATTAATAAGCTTCAGATTGCTTACCATACTTGAGGTGGCAAATCCAAAAACAGAGGGCCCAAACAATATACCTGTCAACAGATAACCCGTGATCTTCGGTAATCCATAACCAGAGACTAATAAACCGGCTATATAAGCGACAAGCATAATAAATCCAAGTAGCATTGTCGTCATGGCATATCCGGAATCGTATTTTTCCAATTGAAAAAAATATTGAATCAGGGACATGACTCCAATCAGTATCAAGAGAGCGGCCGTATGTTTCGCCCATGAATGACGGGATATTATTTTTGCAGGATCAATCATAGCTCTTCGATAAACTTATGAACCTGAGAACCTGATAACCCAGCAATTCATTGAAAAATAATCCAATAACAACAGTAGCAACCAGAATTTTATCCCATGCATTTGGGAACAGCTGAAATGCACTTAATGCAATGGCAATAGCCAGGGCACCTTGAGGGATAAATACTCCGACATTCCAACCACCTTTAACGGTATCACTTAAACTTCGCTTCAGGAAAAAACCACTTGTCAGTTTGGCAATAGCCCTGAATAAGATAAATGGGATTAGAAACAGGTAGAGGTCTATATCCGATAATGGAATATTTATTGATGCCAGGGTAACAAATAAGAGATATATTGGCCGTTCACTTTGCTGAAGGGCACTCATTAATTGCGGTTGACGATTTGGGAAAAAATAAGCAAAGAATCCACCACCTATTAATCCCGCCATTAATGCCGGTACTTCCAGAAAAGCCGCGGCGCCGGCAAAAAATATGATGACACCTATTAAAATCAACATAGACTCCGGGGTATCACGACGATATAAGAAAAGCCAGCTCATCGTCAATCCCTGTAAGATACCCAAAGCAACCAATTTAAAAGTTGACTCTATAATTATGTATTCACCTGTTTGCCAATTATAAAAGTATATAAGCAGATACATCAGAAACATTACTCCCAAATTACCCAAATGGGCAACAACAGCATATCCCCTTGCGATATCTCGGGGTATATGAAGACGGCGTGTTAACGTAATTATCGATCGGGGCGAAGAGACGGCAGCGCATAAACCGGCTAATAAGATAAAAGGTGGTGTTAACACGATATTGAGCAGATCCTTAAAGAGTAATGCTATACCCAGGAAAAGTAATATTGTGATACAAAGCGTTACAAAGTTCTCAGCCATCCCTATGAACCAATACCTTTTGGGAATCAGATGAACCATCTTCCGGGTTAATTCAATTCCAATGAGCCAACCTATCCATCCCAGTAGAATATCCACTAACGGGGCCATCATGCGTATATCATCACCTTCAAGCAGCCGAAATCCGGATGGGCCTATCGCAATGCCAATAGCCATAAAAATGGCCGTATTAAACCATAAATGTCGTGAGGCCGATGTGAGATGCGCCCTTCTTACATAATGATGAACCACATAGATCAGAATAACTATGAAGGTAACGCCAATAAGCAGCTTATTATCCATGTGATCCCCCACATAATGAATGTTATCCCCTTGATGTATTTAAAAACATGCAAACACATGGCGGCAGGTCCACAATACGCCATCATCTCTACGTTTTTATAGAGAAATCCTTGCCCTATGCTTGAACTTCAAAAACTTCCGCTAACGTACATATTTAAAGATAAGAATTATTACCTAATACACATCAGCGTTTACCAAAAATTCATTTCCGGTAAACTCTTTATTCCGGGTAAATGGATTTTTTGGCTGCTAATAATGTGTTTTTCATTAACATTGCCACTGTCATTGGTCCTACGCCACCCGGTACGGGAGTGATCCAGCTGGCTTTTTCAGCTACCGTTTCGTATTCACAATCGCCGACCAGACGATATCCTTTGGGTGCCTTATTATCCGCAACCCGGTTCATACCAACATCAATGACTATCACACCTTCTTTTACCATTTGGCCGGTAATTAGATTGGGAGTACCGACCCCAACAACTATAATATCCGCGCTAATCGTGTGCTTGGTTAGATCTTTTGTATACTTATGACATATCGTAGTTGTGGCTTTACCCGTTTCACTGTCATGCTCTCTTGACAAGATAATAGACATTGGGGTACCAACGATATTACTGGCGCCCACTACCACGGCATGTTTGCCTTTCGTGGCGATACTGTAATATTTCATTAACTCAACAATCCCGGCAGGTGTACAGGATCTAAAAGCCGGTTGACCAACGGCCAGGCGGCCAACATTCATCGGATGAAAACCATCCACGTCTTTGCGAAAATCGATAGATTCGATTACAGACATTGGTGCAATATGATTTGGCAGCGGCAACTGAACCAAAATACCATCTGTACCCTCATCTTGATTGAAATCGCGAACAATGCCTTTTAATTCTTTATCAGATATCGTATCCGGCAAAATAAGGGTATCGGATTCAATACCGACTTCCAAACAAGCTTTCGCTTTAGCTCTCACATATGTATGAGAACTGGGATTATCTCCGACCAGAACGACCTGAAGTTTTGGGGGACGATTACCGCTATTTACCCAATGTTCCACATCTTTCCGGACAGCGTCACGAAATACACTTGCTACTAATCTACCATCAATTATACTTGCTGACATGAATTTTGATACTGTTTACTTGTTATAATTAAAACTTTTCCCGCCGTAATTCTGATACAACTTCATTAGAAATCAGAATGACCTAAGATAAAGAACAATAAACGATAATTCTTAGATTTTTTGCAGGAATGGTTTCTCTATCATATGTGAATCTCTCTTAATAAACGATTATCCCGGTTTTTAAAAAACCTGATATAAGAGTTCCAGAATTTTATCCTCAATTTTAATAACTGCTGTTTTATGGTTTTTTACATGATTTGCAATTATACTAAACATCAACAGATGATTATTTGATGTCGTCAAATATCCACTGAATGCAGCTATTCCAGATCGAAACCCGAAATTACCGTTAATTTTTGCCTTTAATGGTGTGTTCCAAAATCGATTTTCGAGAGTACCGTCCAAACTTGCAGTTGATAAACTATTCTTGTATGTAGGAAATAACGGTTGTTTTCTCATAGAGAATAATAATTTTGATATTGCATCTGTATTGATCAAATCCTGATCAGATAACCCGGACCCGTCGGACATCAACACTTTTGTAGTGTCAATACCCATGTCGGCCGCATACTCCTCAACCATTTGGATACCCAATTCCGTTGAACCCTGTACATTATATTCTTTGGCCGCTGCAGCTTTCAGCATCATTTCAACATAAAAATTATTATCATCTTTATTGATTTGCTCCAACAGATCTTTAACCGGTACAGATTCATGTACGGCCAGTTGCCGGAACATCGTTGTATCCTGCCAGTTATGTTCTCGATGATCAATAACCATATTTCCATCCCAGACGAAACCATTCATCTGAAGATATTTTTTAAATGAATCTATGAAATACAAAGGAGGGTTAGTGATAGTCAACGATTCCTCTTTCACAGAATTTTGGGATAAGCTACTTTTTAGTAAAATCGTATTTGTACCTAATATCCGACGATAAGAGCTATTCTCAGGTATGTTTGAAGGAATGATTGATTGCTCATTTATAAAATGAACATAATCGGTATTAAAAGGGAACCATTTAATGGATGGTGTGTCCCCCACTCTTCCCCGTGCATTCACCGTTAAATCCACACAATTATTATTGAAAGACAGGGCATCTATTTCAGGGGCAAAACTATAGGTCAAATCATTCCAATTCCAGCCGTAAGGATACTCTTTATTGTCAAAATATGAATTATTACCAATTAAATAGCCGTTGACCGCGGCTATTCCCAAGGTATCGAGTTTCGCATAAAAATCATCAAAAACATGAAGTTTATCACCATTATAAATGTCGCCACCTATTGAAGGATCACCGGAGCCAACAATATAAATATCACCATTCCAAACGCTATCTTTCTGTACGCCGTCACCATATATCCTTGTTTTAAATGTATAATCCGGACCGAGTGCATGAAGGATGGCAGAACTTGTCAAAAGCATCAAATTAGATGATGGTGACATTAAGCGATGATTGTTGATCCCTATGAGTACATTACCGGTAGTATCACGAACAGAAACGGACCAAAAGGCATCATTTGCAACGGAAGATTTAATTATTTGATCAATTTTTCCCGTTATTGAATGCTGAGCGTAGATAGGCTGACATGCGAAAAAAAACAGAATTATCCCGCATGAATATTTTTTATTCAAGATTACTTTGAGCAAGTCCGTAAACCTGCTCAACAGGTAAAACAAATATGATTCCAGTGCCAGGATCGTCAATATCGGAACCGCTAATTCGTTCGATTTCTTTTACTATTATATCAACCTGTTTATCATCAACCAGGGTAAGTATTGTTTTATTACCCGGTTTACTATTTGGCAACAATAACTGTAAGCCTGCAAAAATGGGCACATCCTGAGTCAAAATATGTCCCATGCCGACAGAATCGATAACAGTAGCCCCTCGAACACCCATTTCTACAAAAACTTCCAGGGTTTCATCAAGAAGCTCAGGATTATTTAGTATGTATACTAAGAGCTTCAATTAAAAAAAACGGCCTCGCAATTCCTAATTACAGGTCGAAATACTGTTCTTCTTCGTTTTTAAATGCCTCGATGATTTCTTCCGGTGTTTCACATTCCTGCAGTCGTTCCCGAAATTCTGCATTATTCATAAGACGGGAAATACGACTTAACATCTTAATATGCGTACTGTTATGTGTTTCCGGACCAACTAATAGAAAAACCATCTTTACGGGTTTGCCGTCAATCGCCTCATATGAGACCGGCTCATCCAACAAAGCAAAAGCCGCATAATTGTTACTCAATCCTTTTGCCTTACCATGAGGAATCGCTAAACCTTTTCCTACGCCGGTAGACATTATATTTTCCCGTTCAAAAACAGCTTTTCGAATGTTCTCAATGACACTATTTTCAACATTATCCGACAGTGTCTCGATTAATCTATTGATAACATCATCTTTGTTATCTGCTGTTAGATGAGGAAGTACGTTTTTATTATTTAATAGATTACAAATTTTCATAAAATAACTGCATTACCCTCTGCGATATTCCCTATTTTTTTAACGATCGAATATACTCATCATAATACTTAGAACACAAAAGAAATTATTTGTTAGATAAATAATAACCTAACAAGTTTGTACATTAACTGAATGTTTGATCTAATTTATACTGATAAGACAATCATCTTCAATTATAATTCAAAATACATATAAAAATCCTTAACATTTACTGTGGAAAAGATACAAGGAATTTTTGCCGTTTTACAAAAAGATATTACACTTGAATTACGTTCCAAATATGCCATTAATACGGTATTGGCATTTGTAGGTTCGTCTCTTCTGTTAGTAATCTTTTCATTAAAGGCACAGGTTTTACCTCCAACCCCCCGAAGCGGATTAGTTTGGATCATCATATTATTTGCTTCATTATCCAGTTTGAGCCGCTCATTTGTTCTGGAGACAGAACGAAACACATTCGACCTGCTGCGTCTTCATGCCGATCCTACCGCTGTATTACTTGGAAAATTTTTCTATAATTTCTTTTTTACTTTAATGGTCAATGTCGTTACCATGACAGCCTATATTTATTTACTTGGAATAAATGTACAGGATACTTTGATCCTGATCCTGAGTGTCTTTTTAGGAACAACGGGACTCGCAGCCATTTCCACTCTTTTGGCAGCCATCGTATCACAGGCAAGCAGGAAAGGAGCCATTTTTTCCGTTTTAAGTATTCCATTGTTGGTGCCGCTGGATCTTTTATTGGTCCGAACAACGAAAGCAGCCATGGTGGATGGTCGAATTCCCGGGATTTGGAATGATATAATGGCATTGATAGGATTTACCGGTGTTATGATTTCGGCATCAGTCATGTTATTTGAATATATTTGGGAAGATTAATAGAAATATGCGTTATCAGGATATACAACTGAATTTAGGTGGACGACGACTTATAGGTCAGAACAGGGTCCGTGATCAACTTGGCCGGATCTTGACATCTGATCGCATAAGCCATGCTTATTTATTTACGGGTCCGCCCGGTATCGGTAAAAAAGCTATGGCTCTTGCTTTTGCGGAAGCGATAAATGGAATTGACAACCTGACCGATCTGCAGGGCAAAGCCACGTCAAAAAAATCATCCTGGTATAATCACCCGGATATCCGGATATTTCTTCCCATTCCCACCAATGTCAGTATAGAAGAACTGAAAATCCGTACAGAACTATTGTCAAAGGATCCCTATGATATTGTTGATTTTGGGTTACGGCCCACTATGACCGGTGAGAGTGATTCAAAAAACAGAAAAGCTTTTTATTCAATCGGATATTTTAATGAACAGATACGTCCGTCTGCTTTTTTAAAACCCAATGAAGGGCACAATAACATTATTATTATTAGTAACATAGAGAAGATGGAAAAACCGGCAGCTAATGCTTTTTTAAAGCTATTGGAAGAACCATCTGAAAAATTAATGTTCCTATTGACAAGTGATAACGTCAACGCTCTTCTGCCGACAATCATATCACGTTGCCAGGTCGTCCCCCTTTCTCCCCTATCTAATGAAGATGTATATAATGGGTTAATGGATCAGGATGGATTAAATGAAGAAAATGCCAGATATTTATCCAGGATTTCGGGTGGCAATTACGGGAAAACACGTTTTTATGATCTTGAAACATTAAAAGCTAACAGGGAAGAAATCATCCAGTTTTTACGAAGTGCCTATACACAGGATGCTGTCCGGATTACGCAGATCAGTAATAAATGGAATGCCGACATCAACCTGGAAGGTCAGTTATCGTTACTCAATATGCTTGAAGCTTTTATAAGGGATCTTATTGTTTTCAGAACTACAAAAGAGAGCTCAAATGTAACGAATATTGATCAGATTGAAGTAATAAAGCGCTTTGTAAAGTCGTTGGGTAAGGCAAAGCTGGAAAACATGATTGATGAGATCAATGAGGCCCGGCGTTATTTATATCAAAATGTTCAGGCCAGGCTGATATTTACGGTCCTTGCCATTCGTTACTCTTTTTTGATGCGGGGTTTGGATCCGATCGTATCGGACAAAGAATCATGGAAACATATACCCGCATTACGATTTTAACCTAAAATCTATTTATGATGATATTTTAAAATGGGTCAATTACATTTTTATAAGATGCAGGGGGCAGGCAACGATTTTGTCTTGTTTGATAATCGGGATTTACAATTGCGTCTTGATCAAATAATATCTATCACTCCTAAGCTTTGTCACAGAAAATTAGGTGTCGGTGCCGATGGCGTTTTAATTCTTGATCATTCGGATATTGCTGATTATACAATGATTTATCGCAACGCCGACGGCAGCGATGCCGGTATGTGTGGAAACGGTGGTAGGTGCATAGCACTTTTTGCACATAAAGTCGGATTTCCACAGGATCATACTTTCTCAGTGCATAAAAAGATTTATAAATCAAGTGTACACGATCAGTTTGTTACACTTGATTTTCCGGTAACTACGAATGTGGAGGAATGTAAAACCACGAAAGGTGAACCGGTTTTGAAGATCAATAGCGGTACCGAGCATGTTGTGCTAATTTCAACACCGACTTTATTGGAAGATGAAGAAGTACTTCGGACCAAAGGCAGAAGTATCAGAACCGATGGTACCTTTCAACCCAAAGGAACGAATGTCAATTTTCTTAACGGGTTATCAGACAGCCATATCGAGATACGTACCTATGAACGTGGTGTTGAAGATTTAACACTGGCATGCGGTACGGGTACCATTGCCTCGGCAATTGCATGGCATCATCAGCTGCATAAAACAGACCCGGACAATACTTATACAGTCGATAACCCGGGCGGAAGTCTCACCGTTTCGTTTCAGTTTAATGAGGGTCAACAAAACTATGATCATATCCAATTAAAAGGACCAGCGGAAATTGTCTTTGAAGGAACCTACAATTATTAAATATTATCAACTATTCATTTACTCCTTATTACTTATTTTCACCGGTTGTTCAACAAATCAGGGAGAGAATCTTAGTAAAAAAAACGGACCGAACACACACGCACGTCCCTATGTTGTACGTAACACCGTGTCGGTTCCCGGACAAAAATTGCCCCCCGATAATATCAGGAGTATTACTTTTTATAAAAAGGATCACATTGGTGGCGCCCCCGTCATCCGTTTGAACAGTGACGACCAGCTGGGGCTACAGTTCGACGATATGAGTAGTGACGCCAATTCTTATAAAGTACGTATCACGCATCAAAACCAAGATTGGACGGAAAGCAACCTGAATCCGGTTGATTATTCAAACAATTATGATGATCAAATAACTGATGGTGTTCAAAGCAAAGCCAATAATCCACCATATACACACTATACATACTTTTTTCCCAATAAGAATTATAAACCAACTGTAAGTGGTAATTACCTGCTGCATGTTTATGATTTCTCAACAGGTAAAGAATTGTTTTCCTTACCTTTTTTTGTAACGGAACAAAAAAAACAGGTGAAGACCCATATTGAGACACTATACAATCAGGGAACCAGGTATCTGAGGCATAATCAGCTGTTTGCCACATACGATTATCCTCAATTTGTTCAATTTCCTCAGCTCGATTTAAGTATTGTTTTTGTTCAAAATCAATTTTGGGGAAGAGCCCGGAAAGCCGATATCAAAGACATCTCTCAGCCTGGTGTTATTAAGTTTCATGATTCCAGGGATAACCTATTCGTTTCAACGTATGAATTTCGTCAGCTTGATCTGCAACCATTAGATGGGAACAAATACCGGGTGCTCAGTTACCGACCCGAAACCATACCACCCGAAATCATTTTGCGGCGTGATGTTGTTAATCTGGACATCAATCCCCCGGAACGCAAGAGCTATAAATTCGGTGATCCTGACAATAGCAGAGATGCGGAATACGCAAATGTCCATTTTTCACTCGAAATACCTTCAAGTTATAATGTAAACGGCCTTATTTATATTTACGGCTCTTTTAACAACTGGTCGTTGCAGAACGGAAATATAATGCATTACGACTCTCAGTCCGGTATGTATAAAGGACATGCTTTTATCAAGGAAGGTAAGTATGATTATAAATATGCCGTGTTGCAGAATGGTGAAGTAGATGATTTACGCCTGGATGCCAGTTTTGCCGCTACCAAACAACAGTATTTTACTTTTGTCTATTTCCGGGATCCACAGATGCATTATGACAGGATACTTTCCTATAATTTGGCCTATTCTGAATAGAATTGAGTATTTTAAAAAGGGCTAAAGCCCTGTGGTTAATCATCCAATTTAAATCCCTGGCCTAA